>CALRMF020000056.1:0-12386 GCA_943369035.1 Curvibacter sp. AEP1-3 | reverse complement strand
GCTCGGCGTTGATGAAAATCCGAAGAGCCTGAAATGTGCGCGTTGCAGGGTTCTGGCCCGGCTCGCGGGTTTTGACCGTGTCAGCCACGAGCTGGGCCAGCTCGGTGGTGGTTGAAATTGGGCCCCGTTCCTGTCGGCGAGCAACAATCGCCTTTGCAATTTGGCCAGCAAACCGTTCTTCACCGTAGTCACGTATCACCTCCGCGATCTGCCTGGTTTCGGCCGTCGCCAGCCACTGCGCCACACTCTGGCCGCGCGTGGTATCCATGCGCATGTCCAGCGGGCCTTCGAATCGAAAACTGAAACCGCGCCCTGGGTCGTCGATCTGCGGCGAGCTCACGCCCAGGTCCATCAGCACGCCAGTCGCGCTGGCCGGCGGCAGCTCGTTCAAGGCGCGAAAGCCCTGGTGGCGGATCGAAAAGCGTGGATCGGCGATGCGTTGCGCCTCGGCAATCGCCATCGGATCCTTGTCGAAGGCGATCAGTCGCCCTTGCGGCGACAGCCGCGAGAGGATGAGACGCGAATGGCCGCCACGACCGAAGGTGGCATCGACATAGGTGCCATCGGCCGGCGCTGGCCCGCCCGTCTGCGCATCCGGCTTGTTGAATAAGGCTTCTACGGCTTCGTTCAACAAGACGGTGGTGTGTGTCCATGCGGAGTGTTCCACCGTCTACCTTCAGAAGGAGAAATCCTTGAAGACGTCGGGCATCTCGCCCTGCATCGCCTGGGCCTCCTGCGCCTCGTAGGTCGCCTTGTCCCAGAGCTCGAAGTGGTTGCCCATGCCCAGCAGCATGGCGTCCTTGGAGATACCGGCCGCAGCCCGCAGCTCGGGCGACACCAGCACACGGCCCGTGGCATCCATCTCCACATCCATGGCGTTGCCGAGGAAGATGCGCTTCCACCACTGGGCTGCCATCGGCAACGCTGCGATGCGCTCACGGAATTTCTCCCACTCGGGGCGCGGGAAGACCATGAGGCAGCCGTGCGGATGCTTGGTGATGGTCAGCTGGCCGGCGGCCGTGGCGCTGAGCACGTCACGATGCCGGGTCGGCACAGACAGCCGCCCCTTGGCATCCAGACTCAGCGACGAAGCCCCTTGAAACACGACAACCAACCCCTCTCGGACAGAAAAGCCAGATGGCGAAAAGCGCGAAGGCACTTTTCACCACTTAATTCCACTTTTTTGCACTGTAGCAGCAAATTCGCCTGCTGCAAGAGGGGTTACAAGAAAAATTTCAATGAAATCAAGGACTTAGAACGGTTTTGCAAGAAAATTCGAAGGCAAAAACCGTTCTAAATTAAGCACTTAGCAAGTGATGTGAATGTGATGGATGAGGGAGCGACGTCCCCGGCATCAACTCACAAAATGTAACGAGAGAGATCCTCGTTGCGGCTCAGGTCGGCCAGACGGGCATCGACATAAGCGGCATCGACCACCACGGTCTGCCCTTCCAGACGCGTCGCATCGAAGCTGACGTCGTCCAGCAGGCGCTCCATCACCGTCGCCAGGCGACGGGCGCCGATGTTCTCGGTACGCTCGTTCACCTCGTACGCGATGTGCGCCAGCCGCGTGATGCCCTCGGACGTAAATTCGATCGTCACACCCTCGGTGGCCAGCAGCGCCTGGTACTGTCTGACCAGCGAGGCATGGGTCTGCGTCAGGATGGCTTCGAAGTCCTGCACTGAGAGCGACTGCAGTTCGACACGGATCGGAAAGCGCCCCTGCAGCTCGGGGATCAGGTCGCTCGGCTTGCTCAGGTGGAAAGCGCCGGACGCGATGAACAGGATGTGGTCGGTCTTGAGCATGCCGTACTTGGTTGACACGGTCGTACCCTCCACCAGCGGCAGCAGGTCACGCTGCACGCCCTGGCGCGAGACCTCGGCGCCGCTGCCCTCACTGCGCGAGGTGACCTTGTCGATCTCGTCGATGAAGACGATGCCGTTCTGCTCGGCATTGGCCAGCGCCTGGACCTTGATCTCTTCCTCGTTGACCAGCTTGGCGGCCTCTTCGTCCACCAGCAGCTTCATGGCCTCGGCGATCTTCAGCTTGCGAGTCTTGCGCCGGCCCTGCCCCATCTGGCCAAACAGGCCGCGCAGCTGCTCGGTCATCTCCTCCATGCCGGCCGGCGCCATGATCTCCAGCTGCGGCCGCGGCTCGGCCAGATCGAGCTCGATCTCGCGTTCATCCAGCTGGCCCTCGCGCAACTTCTTGCGAAAGACCTGGCGCGCCGTGTTGTCGGTCGGCGCCGAAGCGCCGAACTCGTGGCGCGGCGGCGGCACCAGCTCATCGAGGATGCGCTCTTCGGCCGCATCCTCGGCGCGGGCGCGCACCTTCTTCATCTCGGCCTCACGGGTCTGCTTCACCGCCACCTCGGCCAGGTCACGGATGATCGAATCGACATCCTTGCCGACGTAACCGACCTCGGTGAACTTGGTCGCCTCCACCTTGATGAAAGGCGCATCGGCCAGGCGCGCGAGACGGCGCGCAATCTCGGTCTTGCCGACGCCGGTGGGGCCGATCATGAGAATGTTCTTGGGCGTGATCTCGGGGCGCAGCGCAGCGTCGACCTGCTGGCGCCGCCAGCGGTTGCGCAGCGCAATGGCGACAGCGCGCTTGGCCTGGGCCTGGCCGACGATGTGGCGATCGAGTTCGGAGACGATCTCCTGCGGGGTCATGGAAGACATGGCGTCAACTCAGCTGTGGTTGGGTACCGCCCTGGCTCAAACCAGGGTTTCAATGGTGTGGTTCATGTTGGTGTAGATGCACAGCTCGCCGGCGATTGCCAGCGACTGGCGCACGATGTCCTCGGCCGACAGCTGGGTGTGGTTCAGCAGCGCGATGGCGGCCGCCTGGGCATAGGCACCGCCGGAGCCGATGGCCACCACGCCGTTTTCCGGCTCCAGCACGTCGCCGTTGCCGGTGATGATGAGCGAGCTCGTGGGGTCGGCCACGGCCAGCATGGCCTCGAGGCGGCGCAGCACGCGGTCGGTGCGCCAGTCGCGCGTGAGCTCGATGGCGGCGCGCTGCAGGTGACCCTGATGCTTTTCCAGCTTGGCCTCGAAGCGCTCGAACAGAGTAAAGGCATCGGCGGTGGCACCGGCAAAGCCGGCCAGCACCTTGCCGTGGTAGAGCTTGCGCACCTTGCGCGCCGTGCCCTTGACGACGATGTTGCCCAGCGTCACCTGGCCGTCGCCGCCAATCGCGACTTCAAAGCCGTTGGCGGTGGGGCGCCGCGCGCTGACGATGGTGGTGCCGTGAAATTGTTCCATGTGTAGTTCCAATCGCTTGAAAGCCCTGCCGGACACTGGCGTCGTGACCGGGGCGCGCTGCGCCTCAGGTGCTGCGCGACACGATGCGGGCGTGTTCGTTGATGCCAATGACGCGGAAGAAGGCCGCCACGATGCGGTTGACATCGCGGAACTGCACCTGGCGTCCCTGCACCTCCTGGGCGGCCACCCAGTTCAAGATGCTGCCGGCGGCGGGAAAATCAACCCGGATCAGGCGGGCACACGACACCACCAGGCGCGACGACCCTTCCATGCCGGCATCGAGCTGGGCCAGCGCCTCGGACGCATCGCCGGTGATCTCGCCCGCAAGCTCCACCCCGCCGGCCGCGCCTGCGGCACTGGCAGTTACCTCGACCATCGGCGTAGGGGCGCGGGGTGCTGACCGACCTTCCGGCTCGCAGCGGCAGCGCACCTCCTGCCAGGACGGCGGCGACACCTCGTACGTGACGCAGTAATCCAGCGCCACCAACTCAAACTCGTCCGGCAAACCCAGCATGCGCAGCACGTCCATGCGCAGCTGCCAGGCCAGCGGAGCGACGCTGCGGTCGCCCGAGGGCGTCAGGGTCTTGAGGGCGCGCTCCAGCTGGGCTTGCCCGCGCAGCACCAGGTGGACCGGCGTATCACACCAGTCCATCACCAGGCGGCCCAGGTCCTCCACGGCCTGCGGGCTGATGCGGTTCAAGGCTTGCCAGTCCAGCAAGTGCGGGCCGGCGCCGACCGGAGTTGCCGCCCGTAACGAGACCAGCGCCGCCGACGTCAGCTCGGCAGGGCAGGTCCAGGCTGGCGTCTGCGACGCTGTGGACGGCGCGCTCGGGGGCACTGCGGGCGCAGCACGGGCCAGCTGCTCGGGGATGGAAAACCAGGCCGGCGGCGAGCGGCCGAAGCGCTTGGCACAGTCGAGCGCCACGCTGTCAAAGCGTGCCTGCTGGCCGGTGGCGCGGTAGAGGTCAAACAAGGCCGACATCCAGGCGTCGGCCACTTCTGGGCGCAGGCTGTCGCCTTGCAGGGCCGCCAGCAGACCGGCCTCGGCCCCAGCAGCGTCGCCGTTGGCGTAGCGGATGGCAGCCTCCTCCAGATCGGCGTCGGTCAGGCTGTCTGCCGGGTCGGCCGTCGAGCGGGACTGGGCAAAACCTGTGCCCAGCGGCGCGGCACGGCTGTCGATCGGCACCAAGCGGTTGATGGAAGGCTGCAAGGGCGCGGCCGTGTCGGGATCCATGCGTGTAAGCGCATACTCCTCAGGCACTTCAAACCAGTTGGAGCCCGTGCGCAGCGCCGACGACTGGGTGGAGGCGAACTTGCTGTCGCCCTCATCGCCTGGCAGCCCCATGGGACGCGTCGGCCCGACGTCAGGTCCGAGCGGGGGCTTGGACGCCACCGGAAAGCCGGCCGCGCGGGCGGCATTGTCGTCCTGCTTGCCCTGCCACCACTGGCGCGACATCTGCGCCTCGATCTCGTCGATCTTCTTGAGCGTCATGGCGCGCTCGTCCGGGTTGGTGGGCAGGCTGCTCTGGAAGAAGGAAGGACGCCCGGCGTGGTCGGGCCCGTTCAGGGTTTCGCGGCGACGCAGTTTGCGCAGGTAGTCGAACTCGCGCTTGCGCACGAAGTCGTTCTGCCGCTTGCGCTCAATCATCTGGCGCAGCGCCTCCTTGCTGAAGCCGCTGTCGGCCACGGGCTCCTCCGTCTGGTCGAGTTCGGACCAATCCCGCGTGGGATTGCGCACGAACTTCACCATCTTGGACAGCAAACCGGGGGAGGAATCGCCTTTGGTGGCCATGTCCGATCGCTTCAGGGCTGCTGCGCTCCCGGCACGCCGGGACTCAATCCCCGAACATCTTCTGCTTGAGCTCGCGCCGCTGCTGCGCTTCCAGCGACAGCGTGGCCGTCGGGCGGGCCAGCAGGCGGCCGACGCCGATGGGCTCACCCGTCTCGTCGCAGTAGCCATAGTCACCGGCATCGATGCGGGCGATCGACTGCTCGATCTTCTTCAGCAGCTTGCGCTCGCGGTCACGCGTGCGCAGTTCCAGGGCGTGCTCTTCTTCAATGGTGGCGCGGTCAGCCGGGTCCGGCACGACGACGGTGTCTTCGCGCAGGTGCTCGGTGGTCTCACCGGCATTGTTGAGAATGTCCTGCTTCAGGCGCGACAGGCGCAGGCGGAAGGCCGCCAGCTGCTTGTCATTCATGTATTCGCTGTCGGGCATGGCCAGCAGCTCGGCATCGGTCAGCTCTTCGGCCGGCTTGGTTTTCCAGTTGTTGGCCAGCTTGGGATCTTTCTTGATGGCGGTGGGCAAGGGAGGAACAATCAGAGTGGGGGACATGGTCGGGATGTAACTGGCTTTGGCAGCGGTGGAGGCCACCGACTGCGCCATGGAGGGAACGGTCAATTGCGCCAAGCGGGAGGACACCCGCCCGGACTTGGCGACCGGCGCTGGCTGCGGGGCGGAGGCAGGCGCCGGCTTGGCCGGCACCGGGGCGGGCTTCACGGGAGCCGCCACCTGGGCAGCGGGCTTGGCGACCGGCTTGGACGCCGGCTTGACCACAGGGGCCGCCGGTTTGGCGGCGGGTTTCGCGGCCGGTTTGGTCGCTTTCGCACCAGCCTTGACCGGCTTGGCCACGGTTTTCGCCGCCGGCTTGGCTTTCGGGACCGGCTTGGCGACCGGCTTCTTGGCGGCGACCGGCTTGGCCTTGGCCACGGATTTCACCACCGGCTTCTTGGTACCAGGTTGGGCAGCCTTCTTCGCCGCGGTCTTCTTCACCGCCGGCTTGGCGACCGTTTTGGCGGCGGGCTTGGCTTTGACCACGGGCTTGGCCTTGGCGATCGGCTTGGCGGCGGCCTTGGCAACGGGCTTGCTCTTCGCCGTCGCGGATTTGGCTTTGGAAGACACGGTCACCTTTCCTGGTTTGGCTTTCACTTTTCTTGTCTCCTCGCAGGACGGGCCTGCGCGTGCAGCTTGACTGGCCTGCTGTTATACCCTTATTGCCGGCCCGAAACGGGCTGAACAGAGAGTTTTTTCTGGCGCGCGAGTGTACAGGCATTCCCCCTGCACCCGCTGTCAGTTGCGAAACCGAGACAATCCGGTCGAAAAGCCGCACACCGGGTCGGGCGGAATGCGGCGACGCCGGATTCAGGTCAGGCTCTGCTCCAGCCCCTGCAGGAAGATGTCGCGCGGCAGATCGATGCCGATGAAGACCATCTTGCTCACGCGCGACTCGCCCTCGGCCCACTCGGGCCCCAGGTCGCTGCCCATGAGCTGGTGCACGCCCTGGAAGATCACCTTGCGGTCGGTGCCCTTCATATTGAGCACGCCCTTGTAGCGCAGCATGCGCGGGCCGTAGATGTTGACGATGGCGCCCAGGAAATCCTCCAGCTTGGCCGGATCGAAGGCGCGCTCAGACCGGAAGACGAAGCTCTTCACGTCGTCGTCATGGTGATGGTGATGGCCATGGGCATGCTGGTGCGAGGGATGGTTGCAATGCTCGCCGTGTTCATGATCATGGTGCGCATGGTCGTGGCCGTGCTCATGCTCGCAATGACCGTGGTCATGGTCGCAGTGGCTGTGATCGTCCTCCTCCTTGAGGAAGTCCGGGTCGATCTCCAACTTGGCATTGAGGTTGAAGCCCCGCAGGTCGAATACCTCCTTGAGCGCCACCTCACCGAAATGCACCGCCTTCTGAGGTGCACGCGGGTTCATGTGCTTGAGGCGGTGCTGCAGCGCGTCCAGTTCCTCGGCCGACACCAGGTCGGCCTTGCTGATGAAAATCTGGTCGGCAAAGCCCACCTGGCGTCGCGCCTCCTGCCGGTCGTTGAGCTGCTGCGCGGCGTGCTTGGCGTCCACCAGGGTGATGATGGAGTCCAGCAGGTAGCTCTCGGCCACCTCGTCGTCCATGAAAAAGGTCTGCGTCACCGGGCCGGGGTCGGCCAGACCGGTGGTCTCGATCACCACGCGCTCGAAGTTCAGTTCTCCCTTGCGCTTGCGGATCGCGAGATCCTGCAAGGTCGTGCGCAGGTCTTCACGAATGGTGCAACAGATGCAGCCGTTGCTCATCTGGATGATCTGCTCGTTGGTGTCGGCCACCAGGATGTCGTTGTCGATGTTCTCCTCACCGAACTCGTTCTCGATCACGGCGATCTTCTGACCGTGGGCTTCCTGCAGCACGCGCTTGAGCAGGGTGGTCTTGCCGGAGCCGAGGAAGCCGGTCAGGATGGTGGCGGGAATCAGGGCCATGGTGGGATATCGCAGGGGAAGAAAAAATGGAAGTGGCCGCCAACTTGCAGGCGGCCGGCGGTTTGGATCAGATAGACGAAGAGTTTACCGACTCTGTCAAGCCCCCGTGGCCGCCGCGTCATCGGCATGACGCCAGCACGCTATCAAATCTATAGCACTCAACCCTCACTGGACGGTGCCTACACCCCGAAAATATCTTATCCGGCCTTACGCATGACCACCAGCCCCTTGAGGTACTCGCCTTCCGGGAAGTTGATCGTCATCGGATGGTCCGGCGCACCGCCCAGACGCTCGTGGATGTAGCCGTCCACGCCGGCATCGGTGCCAGCCGAGGCCACGATCTTGTGGAACAGGTCGGCGCTGATGCCGCCCGAGCAGGAGTAGGTGAACAGCACCCCTCCGGGTTCCAGGATCTTGAAGGCGAGGCGGTTGATGTCCTTGTAGGCGCGCGCCGCACGCTCGGCATGCGCCACCGTGGGCGCAAACTTGGGCGGATCGAGCACGATGGCATCGAAGGTCCGCCCCTCCTGGGCAAAGCGGCGCAGGCTGGCGTTGACATCAGCATCCAGGAACTCGCAGCGTGCCAGGTCGTGGCCGTTGAGCGCCACGTTAGCGCGCGCCCGCTCCAGCGCCGGGCCGGAGGAGTCGATGGAGGTCACGTGCGCTGCGCCGCCGGCCAGCGCTGCCACCGTGAAGCCACCGGTGTAGCAGTAGCAGTTGAGCACGCGCTGGAACTGCAGGCGGGCGCAATAGTCGGCGAAGCGCTTGCGGCTGTCGCGCTGGTCCAGATAAAAGCCGGTCTTGTGGCCCAGGGCAATGTCCAACCCCAACTGCCAGTTGTGCTCGCGCAGCACCAAGGCCGTCTCGCCGCTGCCGCGCAGCCAGCCGGTGGCCTCGGGCAGCCCTTCGAGGCCGCGGGCGCTGGCATCGGAGCGTTCATAGAGCCGGCTCAGGCCCGTTTCGGCGAGCAACGCGTCGGCCAGCACGGCCTTCCAGCGTTCGGCGCCGCCGCTGAGGAATTGCGCCACCAGGGTATCACCGTAGCGGTCGACAATCAGGCCGGGCAGGCCATCAGCCTCGCCGTGGATCAGGCGCAGGCCATCGCTCTGGATGTCAAAGCGGGCCCTGGCCTCGATGGATCGGGCGACCAATGCTCTGAAAAAAAGAGCGTCAATGCGCTGCGCCTCGTCGAAGCTCCAGACCCGGGCGCGGATCTTGGAGTTCGGGCTGTAGGCCGCCCAGGCCAGGAACTGCCCCTGCGCCGACTCCACGCGCACCGTCTCGCCCGTATCGGCACCGCCCTTGGCGATGGCGGACTCGAAGAGCCACGGATGCCGGCGCAGGAGCGAGCGCTCCTTGCCCTCTTTGAGTCGAATCGTTTTCATGGCCGGAATTGTCAGGCTTTTTCGGGGATGCCAAGGGCCCTGAATTCCGCTAGAGTGGTTCGCACAGCCAAGCCCCAAGGGAGACAACCATGCAATTGGCGGACATCAAGATCGGCACCAAGCTCATGGCCGGCTTCGGCATCGTGTTGGCGCTGGTAACACTTCAAAGCCTCTACAGCATCGTGCAGACGGCGCGCATCAACGCGCAATCGACCGTCATGGCCACGCACTGGATGCCGGCCGCGCGCCTGTCGGCCGGAGCAGCTGAAGAGGTCGCGAGGCTGCGCTCGGCCCAGTTCGAGCACCTGCTGACCAAGAACCCGGCCGAGAAAACCGCCCTGGACGCCCAGATGGACAAGCTGCTGGCCGACGCCAACCGCCAGCTGAGCGAGTTTGCCGCCCTGCCGCTGAGCGACAGCCAGCGCAAGAGCTTGCAGGCGCTGCAGGCCGACTGGACCGCCTACCAGGCGCAACAGAAGGAGGTGGCGCAGTTCTCGCGCACCTTCCAGGACGATGCCGCCGATGAACTGATGCGCGGCGCCTCGCTCAAGACTTTCCAGGCCATGGGCGGGCATTTCAAGACGCTGATTGACGACGCCACCCGCGGCGGCCAGCAGGCCAGCGACGACGCCAACGCCCTGTACCAGCAGATCCAGACGCTGCTGCTGCTCATCCTGGTGCTGATCCTGGCCTTCGGCGCCTTCGTCGGCTGGACCTTGAGCCGCAGCATCGGCCGCGGCGTGGCGCAGGCCGCGCAGGTGGCCAGCCAGGTGGCGCAAGGGCGCCTGGACCTGCCCATCAACGCCCGCAGCCGCGACGAGATCGGCCTGCTGCTCGGCTCGCTGCGCGACATGCAGGACGCCCTGGCCCAGGTGGTGGCGCGCGTGCGCCAGGGTTCGGACCTGGTGGCCACAGCCAGCGCCGAGATCGCCCAAGGCAACACCGACCTGTCGGCCCGCACCGAAAGCCAGGCCAGCGCGCTCGAGGAAACTGCCGCGTCGATGGAAGAACTGGGCGCCACCGTGAAGCACAACGCCGACAGCGCCCGCCAGGCCAATCAGCTGGCGCAAAGCGCCAGCACGGTGGCGGTGCAGGGCGGCGAAGTGGTGGCGCAGGTGGTGGACACAATGAAAGGCATCAACGACAGCGCACGCAAGATCCACGACATCATCAGTGTCATCGACGGCATTGCCTTCCAGACCAACATCCTGGCCTTGAATGCGGCCGTGGAAGCCGCGCGTGCCGGCGAGCAGGGCCGCGGCTTTGCCGTGGTGGCCGGCGAAGTACGCTCGCTCGCCGGCCGCTCGGCCGAGGCAGCGAAAGAGATCAAGCAGCTCATCACCGACAGCGTGCAGCGGGTGGAGCAGGGCAGCGCCTTGGTGGACCGCGCCGGCAGCACCATGGACGAGGTGGTGGCCAGCATCCGCCGCGTGACCGACATCATGGGCGAGATCAGTGCCGCCAGCACCGAACAGAGTCAAGGCGTGGCCCAGGTGGGCGAAGCCATCACGCAGATGGACCAGACCACGCAGCAGAATGCCGCGCTGGTGGAGCAGATGGCGGCCTCGGCCAGCAGCCTGAAGGCACAGGCGCAGCACCTGGTGCAGGCGGTGGCAGTGTTCAAGCTCGGAGCGCAGGAGGCACGCGCGGCCGTTGCGACATCAGTCGCCGCCGCCCCGTCGGCGCCCCGGCCTGCCCCGTCCCGCGTGCCAACCTTAAGTGCAACACCGCCAGCCAGAGCGTCTCACCCGCCTGCTGCACCGCCAGCGCCGAAGGCCGCCGCCTCGGGCCCAGCGACCGAAGGCGACTGGGAAAGCTTCTGAGCGGGGGACTGCCCCACCCTACTTGCTGCCGGGGCCGCGTGCCTTGGCGCGCGGATGTGCCGCGTCGTAGGCGCGGGCCAGGTGCTGGAAATCGAGCCGGGTGTAGACCTGCGTGGTGCTGATGTTGGCGTGGCCCAGCAACTCCTGCACCGCACGCAGGTCGCTGCTGGACTGCAGCACATGGCTGGCAAAGGAATGGCGCAGCATGTGCGGGTGCACCGGTGTGGCCAGCCCGGCCTGCTGGCTACGGCGCTTGAGGCGCTGCCAGACCGACTGCGCCGTCAGCCGCGTACCGTTGCGGCCAACGAAGAGCGCCGGCTGCGCCGCCGGCACGCCAGCCTGGCCACGCAGGGCCAGCCAGGCCGCGAGCGCGGTCAGCGCGGCACGCCCCACCGGCACCGTACGCCGCTTGCTGCCCTTGCCCAGCACATGGGCTTCACCTGCCGCCATGTCGACCCAGCCGCGCGCGCTGGCGCTGGCCACGACATCCAGCCCAGTGAGTTCGGCCACGCGCAAGCCGCTGCCGTAGAGAAGCTCCACCAGCGCGGCATCGCGCGCCTCCAGCCAGGGATCGGCCACCTCGTTATGGAAGGCGGCCAGTTGTACGGCGTCGTCGACGCTGAGCGCCTTGGGCAGCGGTTTGGCCGCCTTCGGCGCACGCACGTCCTGCACCGGGTTGCTGGCCACGCGGCCTTCGCGGCCGAGCCAGGCATAGAAACCGCGCCAGCCGGAGAGGATGAGCGCAATGCCGCGCGCACTGCGGCCACCGCCATGCATCTGCGCCACCCAACGGCGCACATGCACGTTCTGCACCGCTGTCAGCGCCACGCCGGCCTGGCTGGCCAGTTCCGCGAGCCGCTGCAGGTCGAGCGCATAGAGCTCGACGGTGCGTTGCGCCAACCGCTTTTCGACCCGGACATGCTCCAGATACCGCTCGACGAGTCCTTCGTCTTGCCGGGTCTGGACCGGGTCGGCCGTCATGGTTTAGCGCAGCGGCGACAGCGCCGCGCTGGCGAGTTCCGCAATACGCTCCAGGAAGTCGGTGCCCATGGTGCTGGCAAAGCGTTGCGCATCGGGCGACGCCAGCACCAGCATGCCGAAGGCCGGCGTGGTGTTGCCGGTGGCCGCCGCACGCAGCGGCAGCAGCGCCAGCGACGCCGCCTGGGCCGGCTCGTCCAGCCAGCTGGCGGCCTCGAAGCCGGAGTTGACACCACAGAAAGGCTCGCGCAGCGAGGAGGCAAACAGCTTGGCGTCCTCGCTGACGTCCTGTGCAAAGGCGGCGTTGGCAAACTCGGGCGCCACGTCCCAGACCTTGATCGCCACCTGCGGCACCGCAAATTGCGTCTGGATCGAGCTGGCGATGGTGGCCGGCAGGTTGGTGAAGTCCAGCGTCAGGAACAGGTCGCGCGCCCAGACCAGCAGCTTGTCGAGCAGCGCCAGGTTGTCGTTGCCGTGGCGGATCATGTCCATGATGCGCGCTTCCAGCATACGGATCTTGTCACGCAGCATCTCGGCCTGGCGCTCCTGCAGGCTCACCGCGCGTTTGCTGTGCGGGCTGGTCAGGTGCACGGCGGCCAGCAGTTCGGCATGGCGCTCGAAGAATTCGGGGTTGTTGCCGAGGTAGTGGGCGATGTCGTCCTCGGTCACGGGGTTCAGGTATTGGTTGC
>CALRMF020000055.1:0-12460 GCA_943369035.1 Curvibacter sp. AEP1-3 | reverse complement strand
CATGGGTGGCGGCTCGTCGGATGCCGCCTCCACGCTGCTGGCGCTCAATCGCCTGTGGCAGCTCAACTTCTCGTTGGAGCAACTCGCCGCGATTGGTTTGACGCTGGGCGCCGATGTGCCTTTCTTTCTGCACGGCCGCAATGCCTGGGTGGAGGGCATCGGCGAACAGATCACACCGCTGGACGTGCCCCAGGGCCGACTGCTGGTGGTCAAACCACAGGCCGGACTCGACACCCGCGCAATTTTTTCCGACCCGTCGTTGAAACGCGATACAAATCCTGCTACAATTTCAGGCTTTGCTGCAGACCCATACGGCTTTGGCCGTAACGACTTGCAGCCTGTTGCCCAGAAGCTTTGCGCTGGTGTGATGCAAGCCCTCGATTGGCTCGCCTCACTCGGTCTGCAAGGTCGGATGACAGGCTCTGGAAGTGCCGTGTTTGCCTGGGCACCGCCCTCTTTAAGCGTTCCGAAGGCGCCGGACGCGATGGAGGCCCGGTTGTGCAGCAACCTGGAGGTCCACCCCCTGGCGGGTTGGGCGACCAGCGATAGAGTTGTCGGTCGGTAGCCGTTCAGGCTATCAACCTGTGTAGGGGAGTCGCCAAGTTGGTTAAGGCACCGGATTTTGATTCCGGCATGCGAGGGTTCGAGTCCTTCCTCCCCTGCCAAATTTTTCTGGGTATTTGATCGCTGGGACGTACATGCAGGCCGCTCCTTCCCCTGATTTCATGCTTTTCACCGGCAATGCCAATCCCGGCCTGGCCGCGGACATTGCCAAGCATCTGGGCATCTCCCTCGGTTCGGCCACGGTAGGCCGCTTCTCCGACGGCGAGGTGACGGTCGAGATCAACCAGAACGTGCGCGCCCGCGACGTCTTCGTCATCCAGTCGACCTGCGTGCCGACGAATGACAACCTGATGGAACTGCTGATCATGGTCGACGCGCTCAAGCGCGCCTCGGCCGAACGCATCAGCGCCGTCATTCCCTATTTCGGCTACGCCCGCCAGGACCGCCGCCCGCGCTCGACGCGCGTGCCGATCACGGCCAAGGTGGTGGCCAACATGCTGCAAGCCGTGGGCGTGGCCCGCGTGCTGACCATGGACCTGCACGCCGACCAGATCCAGGGCTTCTTCGACATCCCGGTGGACAACATCTACGCCTCGCCGGTGCTGCTGAGCGACCTGCGCCAGAAGAAGTACGAAGACCTGATCGTCGTCTCGCCCGACGTCGGTGGCGTGGTGCGAGCGCGCGCGCTGGCCAAGCAGCTCGGCTGCGACCTGGCCATCATCGACAAGCGCCGCCCCAAGGCCAACGTGAGCGAAGTGATGCATGTCATCGGCGAGATCGAAGGCCGCAACTGCGTCATCATGGACGACATGATCGACACCGCCGGTACGCTGGTGAAGGCGGCCGAGGTGCTGAAGGAACGTGGCGCAAAGAAGGTCTACGCCTACTGCACGCACCCGATCTTCTCCGGCCCGGCCATCGAGCGCATCTCCAAGGGCACGGCCCTGGACGAAGTGGTGGTGACCAACACCATCCCGCTCAGCCCCACCGCCGCCGGCTGCAACAAGATCCGCCAGCTGAGCGTGGCACCGCTGATCGCGGAAACCATTCACCGCATCGCCAAGGGCGAGTCGGTCATGAGTTTGTTCTCGGAGCAGGAAGACCTGTTCTGAGGCAATCGCCGGCCTGCGCGCAGTTCCGCCGCAGGCCTTGTTAAACCGGAGTCACACTGGTCGCGGTGGACTCTCCATGGAGTGAACTATGAAATTCGTCGCCTTTGAGCGCGCCAAGCAGGGTACGGGTGCGAGCCGCCGTCTGCGCAACACGGGCCGCACGCCCGCCATCGTCTACGGTGGCGCCGCCGAGCCGCAACTGATCGAACTCGACCACAACGCACTGTGGCACGCCCTGAAGAAGGAAGCCTTCCACTCGTCCATCCTGGACATGGAACTGAACGGCAAGACCAGCCAGGTGCTGCTGCGCGACGTGCAGATGCACCCCTTCAAGCAACTGGTGCTGCACATCGACTTCCAGCGCGTGGACGCCAACACCAAGCTGCACATGAAGGTGCCTTTCCACTACAGCGGTGAAGAGAATTCCCCGGCCGTCAAGCTGGACCTGTGCCTGGTCAACCACGTGGTGACCGAGCTGGAAGTGTCCTGCCTGCCGAAGGACCTGCCCGAGTTCATCAATGTGGACCTGAGCGGCCTGAAGAAGGGTGACTCGCTGCACCTGAACGACATCACCCTGCCCAAGGGCGTGACCGCCGTGACCCACGGCAAGGCCAACCCGGTGCTGGTGACCGTCGTGGCACCGGCCGAGGAAGCCGAAGCCGCTCCGGCTGCTGCCGAAGCCGCCCCGGCCGAGAAGGCCCCGGCCAAGAAGAAGTAATCACCTCTTCTGCCCCCTTCCGCAACGGCCCACCTCGGTGGGCCGTTGCTTTTGGTAACCCCGTCGTCATTGGCGCAGCCCCGATAATCCGCGCATGATCAAACTATTTGTCGGCCTGGGCAACCCGGGCCCGGAATACGAGGCCACGCGCCACAACGCCGGCTTCTGGTGGATCGACGCCGTGGCGCGCGAGCTCAAGGCCAACCTGGTGATGGACAAGAGCTACCACGGCCTGGTGGCACGCACCACGGTCAAGGGCCAGACGGTCTGGCTGCTGGAGCCGCAGACCTTCATGAACGTGTCCGGCAAATCAGTCGCGGCGCTGGCGCGCTTCTTCAAGATCCAGCCGAACGAAATCCTGGTGGCGCATGACGAGCTCGACATCGTGCCCGGCCAGGTCAAGCTCAAGCTCGGTGGCAGCCATGCCGGCCACAACGGCCTGCGCGACATCCACGCCCAGCTCGGCACCGACGACTACTGGCGCCTGCGCATCGGCGTCGGCCACCCGGGCGTCAAATCCGAGGTGGTGAGCTGGGTGCTGAAGAAGCCCTCGCCGGAACACCGCACCGCCATCGAGGACTGCATCGCCCGCTCGCTCAAGGCCCTGCCCGAGCTGCTGGCCGGCGACATGACCAAAGCCACCATGCTGATCCACACCGCCAAGCCGCCGCGCCCGAAGCCGCCACGGCCGCCCGCCACGCCCGAAGCCACCGCACCAGGAGACGCCGCATGAGCCGCCTCATTATTGCTATGCTTTTGATAGCTTCCGGCGCTCTGTCGATGGGCGCCGGGGCCCAAACGGTCTATCGCTGCGGCAACAGCTACAGCCAGTCGCCCTGCGCCGGCGGCGTGACCGTCGACGCCAATGACAGCCGCAGCCGCGCGCAGCAGGCACAGGCCGAGGCGGACACCGCACGCGCACGCCAGTCGGCCAACGCGCTGGAGAAAGACCGCCTGAAGCAGGAAGAAGCCGCCGCCCGCGCCGACCGGCAGGCCCCCCAGGCTGATGCGGGCAAGGCACCCACCACCGCGCACGCCACGAAGCCTGCGCAGACCAACAAGAAGAAACCGGCCAAGCAGCCGCCCTACTTCACCGCCCATGCGGCAGGTGAGAAGAAAAACGGCAAGAAGGCGGCGAAGAAGAAAAGCGCTGACGTCGAGAAGACCGACGGCGCCGGCAACACCCAAGACGCCGCGCGCTGAACGCGCGCCCGGCTCGTCTAGCCCGTGCGCTCAGGCGGCGGGCTTGCCGGCCCCGGCGGCCGGCACTGGCGCGGCCTGGGCCTCGGCCTGCAGGCGGCGGTACTTCTGCCACAGCGTCTCGCGGTCTTCCACATGGGCCGGGTTCACCGGGATGCAGGCCACCGGGCAGACCTGCACGCACTGCGGCTCGTCGAAATGGCCGACGCATTCGGTGCAGCGATTGGGGTCGATCTCGTAGATCACCTCGCCGAGGTAGATGGCCTCGTTCGGGCACTCGGGCTCGCAGACGTCGCAGTTGATGCACTCGTCGGTGATCATCAGCGCCATACGGGCCTCGTCATCGGCAGGGGGAAAAGGAACGTGCGGCTCGGCATAACCCCAATTATCGGCGCTGGCGCCACAACCCTGCCGCCATCAGGCTGATCGGTCGATCAGGCCGATCCGGTCTCCGGCGCCGCCACGCGCGCCAGCTTGGTCTGGTCATACACCGGTTGCGGCGGCAGGTCGGCCAGGTGTGCGGTATCGGCCCACTGCACGATCTCGATGGACTCACCCACCACACGCACGCGGTTCAAGCCGGCGTTCGGAATCTCGCTCTGGCGCGGGCCCGACAGCGACAACCCGCGCGCGGTGCGGTACACCATGTCGAGCACGCCACCGTGCGTCACCACCACCAGCGTCTGCCCCGCGTGGCGCCGGCCCAGCGCCTGCACGGCCGCCACCACGCGCGCATGGAACTGGCGCGTGCTCTCGCCGCCTTCGAAAGCGTAATCGGCCTCGAAGCGCACCCAGCGCGCCCAGGCCTCGGCATGCTGCGCCTTGATGTCGGCCACACGCAGGCCCTCGGCGATGCCGAAGTGCTGCTCGCGCAGTGCCATGCTGAGTTCCGGCGCCAGCGGCACCGGCTGCAGCGGGTGCGCACCCACCGGCTCGGCGGTCTGGCGCGCGCGCAGCAGGTCGCTGCTGACCAGGTGCTGCAGCGGCGCCTGCGCCAGCCGCTCGGCCACGCGCCGCGCCTGTTCATGCCCGACGGCATTGAGCGGCACGTCCAACTGCCCCTGAAAGCGCAGCTCGCGGTTCCAGTCGGTCTCGCCGTGGCGGATCAGGATCAGTTCGGTCATGGTCCCATTATCCGGCGCCGGCGCTGCAGGAATTTTTCAAGCTCCACCGCCAGCAGCACCACGGCCGCGGCGCCGAAGCACACGCCCAGCTCCAGCGCGCTCAGCGGTGTGGTCTTGAAGATCGGGTTGAGCTGCGGCACGTAAAGCGTGGCCAGCTGCAGCGCCAGCGTCAGCAGCACCGCGCCCAGCAGCGCCAGGTTGGAACGCAGGCCGATCGTCACGAGCGAGTCGCGCTCCGAACGGATCGCCAGCACGTGCGCCATCTGCGCCAGCGTCAGCGTGGTGAACACCATGCTGGGGCCGTGCGGGTTGCCGTTGGCCTGTGCCCAGGCCTGCACGCCCAGGCACAGGCCGCCCATCAGCAAGCCCACCCACAGCACGTGTTGCCACAGGCCGTGGGCAAACAGGCTTTCCTGCGGCGGACGCGGCGGGCGCTGCATGATGCCGCGCTCGGCCGGCTCGCGCGCCAGGGCCAGCCCGGGCAGGCCGTCGGTCACCAGGTTGATCCACAGGATGTGGATGGGCAGCAGCGCAATCGGCAGGCCCAGCAGCGGCGCCAGGAAGATGACCCAGATCTCGCCCGAGTTGCCGGTCAGCGCATAGCGCACGAACTTGCGGATGTTGTCGTAGATGCGTCGCCCCTCGCGTACCGCGCGCACAATGGTGGCGAAGTTGTCGTCCAGCAGCACCAGGCTGGCCGCCTCGCGCGCCACGTCGGTGCCACCGCGCCCCATGGCCACGCCGATGTCGGCGCGCTTGAGCGCCGGCGCGTCATTCACGCCATCGCCCGTCATGGCCACGAACTCGCCGTGCTGCTGCAGCGCCTGCACGATGCGGATCTTCTGCGCCGGGTCCACGCGCGCATACACGCGCACACTGGCCACCCGCTCGTGCAGCAGCGGCTCGTTCATGGTGGCGAGCTCGGCGCCGGTCAGCACTTCCACATCATGGCCGTCGTGCACGATGCCCAGGCGGCGCGCGATCGCTAGCGCCGTGGCCGGATGGTCGCCGGTGATCATCACCGGCGTGATGCCAGCCGACAGGCAATCGCGCACCGCCGCCTGTGCCTGCGGTCGCGGCGGATCGATCAGGCCGACCAGGCCGATGAACTGCAGGCTCTGTTCCAGCAGGGCCTCCTGCCCCGCGGCCGGCAAGGCCGGCAGCGGGCGGCGCGCCAGGGCCAGCACGCGCAGGCCCTGCGCAGCCATGGCCAGCGCCTGGTCAAGCACGGCCTGCAGCGCGCTCTGCAAGCCCGCGCCATCGCACAGCGGCAGCACCGACTCCGGCGCGCCCTTCACGTACACCACCAGTTCGCCGTCCGGGCCGCGGTGCACCGTGCTCATGCGCTTGCGCTCGGAATCGAAGGGCAGCTCCTGCACGCGCGGCCACTGCGCCTCCAGCGCGCCCTTGTCCAGCCCGGCGTCGAGCGCGGCCTGTGCCAGTGCGGTCTCGGTCGGGTCGCCATGCCAATGGCTGCCGTGGCTGCGCCGAGCGTCGTTGCACAGCACAGCGGCCTGCAGCAACGCTGCGCTGGCCGCCGGCAAGGGTTGTCCGTGCTGCCAATGCCAGTCAGCCGTCCAGAGCTGCTCCACATGCATGCGGTTCTGCGTCAGCGTGCCGGTCTTGTCGGAACAGATGAAGGTCACCGAGCCCAGGGTCTCGACCGCTGGCAGGCGGCGTATCAGCGCGTTCTGCCGCGCCATGCGGCGCGCGCCCAGCGCCAGCAGCACCGTCACCACCGCCGGCAGCGCCTCGGGGATGGCGGCCACCGCCAGGCTGACGGCGGTGAGCATCATCAGCACCGGGTCTTCGCCGCGCAGCACGCCCACCACGAAGATCACCGCGCAGATGCCCAGCACCGCCAGCGCCAGCCGGCGACCGAAGTCGGCCAGGCGCAACTGCAGCGGCGTCTGCCGGTCGGCACCCAGTGCGGCGCCCAGGCCCTGGGCTGGCTGGCCCTGCAGCAGGCTGGCCACCTGGCCGAGCTCGGTGGCCATGCCGGTGGCCACCACCAGGCCGCGCGCGCGGCCGTGGGTGGCGGTGGTGCCCTTGAAGGCCATGTTGAGACGGTCGCCCAGCGCGTGGTGCGCCCCGTGCAGGCGCCGCGTGTGTTTTTCCACCGTGACCGACTCGCCCGTCAGGGCCGACTCGTCCACCTTGAGCTGGGCGATGTCGAGCAGGCGCAGGTCAGCCGGCACCTGGTTGCCGGCTTCCAGCAGCACGATGTCGCCCGGCACCAGCTCGCTGGCCGGCACCACCTGCACCTGGCCACCGCGCAGCACCGTGGCCTGCATGGCCGCCAGCTGGCGCAGCGCGGCCATGGCGCGGTCGGCACGCCAGGCCTGCACGAAGCCGATCACCGCATTGAGCAGCACGATGACCAGGATGGCCAGCGTGTCGACCCAGTCACCCAGAAAGCCCGAGATCAGCGCCGCCGCCAGCAGCACCACGATCATGAAGTCGCGGAACTGGTCCAGCAGCAGCGCCAGCGGCCCGCGCGCACGCGCCTGGGCCAGTTCGTTGGGGCCGTGCTGGCCACGCCGGCGACCTACTTCAGCTTCCGGCAGGCCGTGCGCCGGGTCCACCGCATGTTCGCGTGCCAGCTCCAGCGCCTCGCGCAGATGCCAGTCGCGCGGCGTGTTCGTCTGCACCACCCGGTTCAGTCCTCCTGCGCGGGCTTGACGATCGTCACCGGCACCCCGGCCGCGTGCAGCACCTCGTGCGACACCGAACCCAGCAGCGCGCTGCGCAGGTCGCCCTTGCCGCGCGCGCCCATCACCACCAGGTCGCAGCCGTAGCGCTCCAGAATCTCCACCAGCATGTGCGCCGGGTCGCCCTTCACCACCTCGCGCTCGTAGGCAATGCCGGCCTGCTGCAACAGCGCCTCGGCCGCCGCCATGGCGTGCAGCCCGGCCTCGGTGGCGATGCGCTCCAGCACCTCGGCGTCGTGCGCCACCAGCATTTCGTACAGCGAGGCCGGCTCCTGCACATTGGCCAGCACCACGCTGGTCTGCAGCCCGTCGCGCGCCAGGCGCACGACGTAGCGCGCCGCTTCAAGCGACAGGTCGGAGCCGTCCACCGGCAGCAGGATCTTCATGGTTCTTTCCTTTCAAGGGCACGTCGGAACTCTTCGAGCCGCGCAGGGTAGTCGGCGGCGTCGCCATAGTCGAGAAAATGCGCATAGCGCGCATGGCTGCCCAGCACCTTGCGCGCATGCTTGATGGGGCAGAAGTACTGCTCGGTGCGCGCCACGATCTCGGTCACATAGGCCATGAGGCCGTTGGCGTAGGAGCAGTAGGCGCAGTGCACGCGTTCAATCGCGTTCAGGTAGCCCAGGTGGTGGCGGTCGTAGATGAAGTAGTCGGCCCGCCGCACCCGCTGCACACGGTAGAGCGGAAAGCAGATCCACTGGTACAGGCTCACGCACACGTCGAGCAGCAGCAGCGGCACGATCATGCTGTAGATGACGGGCGCGCTCATCAGGTTCTGCGGCCGGCTGGTGAAGAGCCAGCGCAGGATGCCGGTCTTCATGCGCGCATGCGCCTCGCGCACCGACGCCTCGAACTCCACCCGCTTGCCGTGCAGGCGGTAGTTCAGCCGCTCCTCCTGCTCGTGCAGGGTGCTGCGCAGTTCGTCTTCCAGCGTGCCGATCTGGGCCAGCAGCTCGCGGATGCGTTCGTTCATGAAACTCCCCCGGCCGGCACCGCCCCGGCCCATGTGTTGCGGCCGTGGCCCGTTGCGTCTACTCGCGCCCGAGGCTGCGCACCTTGTCCGCCAGGCGCTGCGCCACCAGCGGGTCGACGAACTTGTCCACCTCGCCGCCGAGCGTGGCGATCTCGCGCACGAAGGTGCTGGAGATGAACTGGTACTTGTCGCTGGGCGTGAGGAACACCGTCTCCACGTCCGGCATCAGGCTGCGGTTCATGCCGGCGAGCTGGAATTCGTAGTCGAAGTCGGTCACCGCGCGCAGGCCGCGGATCATGGCCTTGGCGCCGCGCGCCACCACGAAGTCGCGCATCAGGCCGGAGAAACTCTCCACCGACACCTGCGGGTAGGGCTTGACCAGCTCATGCACCATGTCCAGACGCTCCTGCAGCGTGAACAGCGTCTTCTTGTGGTGACCCACCGCCACCGCCACGATGATGCGGTCGAACAGCTGGGTGGCCCGGCGCACCACGTCGATGTGGCCGAGCGTCATGGGGTCGAAGGTGCCGGGGTAGACGGCGATCACGTTGCGGGACATGGTGGGCTTCTCCTCCAGCGCATTATGCAGTGTGGGAGTCCCTAGCTGCTGCGGACTGTCGCCGCAAACCCGGGCGACTTAAGTGGAAGCTAACGGCCTTTTGCAGATATTGAGTTTGCGCTCGAACGCTCTTAGTTTGACAGTCAAGGTGGCAGTGGTGCGCCCAATGCATCAAGGGCGTCAGACATTTCAAAGAGAAGAATCAGCAGGTCGGCTGGGCCGAGATCAGTCGCGATGATCCTCTTGCCATTAGACGCTGGGGAGTACGTCAAGGCATACCAATTCTCTGGAGCAGCGTTTGCATTACGGAAGTCAAGTTTTCCGCCGTGCGCAATCGAGTTTCGCACGACCCGCCCGAATCTCCAGATCGAGGGCCACTTCTGTGGATCTGCGTTCACATTGGCGAGAAGCCATTCCTTTCCGGCCTCGAAGAACGTCGTGAACAGGGCACCAAGTATGTCGAAGTTTGTTCCCCCTGCATTCATAGTCTGATGAACTGGCAACTTCGCCGCAGGTTCGAATCCGACCATGACGCTGGTAGGAGTAGTACCAGTGACCATCTGTTCGATGGGGCCAACTTCCGGCAGACGCACCTCGACGGGAAATTGCAGTGAATTAAGGCGCGTGAACTGTCCTGGTGTCCAAACAAGATCTCCAATGACCCAATTCGGCCTCCTGATCATCGTCCGAATGCTTCGGACCACGCATGCATTGAACAGAACGTATGCGCTGACAGTGCTGAACAGCCGATGCTGCCCTTGTCTCAAGATAATCTTGCCGTGCAGATATGTCATAGCGGTCCGCGAAATATCCGCTCCTGGCCTAAACCGGTCTCACGCCTTAGCTTTCCGCTTCCCCACCACCCCACTCGCCACAAAAATCGTGCCCATGAGCACGGTCTCCACCTCCAGCTCCACGCTCTGATCCAGCAGCGGTTGCCACGGGGTGGCGAGGCGGTCGAAGTTGGTGATGGACTGGGCGGCGAACAGGCCCACCAAGGCGTTCCACGGCACCAGCCAGGGGGCGGTCCACTTCAGGCCGGTGGCCACGATGCGCGCGCCGGGCTTCAGATGGCTCAGCACATGCGCCACGGCCTGCGGGCTTTGCAGGATGTCATGCACCAAGTGGAAGAAAGCGGCGTCGGCCTGCGGCAAGGGTGCGGTTTCCACTTCGGTGCAGAGCAGCTCCACGTTCTTCCAACCTTCCAGCTGCACGCGGCTGCGGGCCAGCGCCACCATTTCGGGACACTGGTCGACGGCCACCACGCGCCCCTGCGGGCCCACGGCCTGCTGCAGCAGTGCCAGGCTCATGCCGGTGCCGCAGCCGAGGTCGAGCACGCACTGGCTGGGCTGCAGTTGCAGCCGCTGCACGGCGTGGCGACGGATGAATTCGTAGGGTGCGAGCTGCAGGTCGTAGCTGTAGGCGCGCAGGCGGTACATGGTGCGCGCCGCGTCGTGGCCGGCCGCTGAGTCGTAGCGCATGGTCTCCTCCCTGGCCCGGTGGCGCCTAGCCGAACAGTTGTGCGAGATCGATGCTGGAATGGCGCCCGATGGCATCGTACTCCTTCGCCAGCCAGGCGTCAGCACAGCTGCGGCCCTGTGTGCGCAGTAACTCCAGGAAGGGGCCGTAGGCCAGCAGCTTGGTGTCGCTGCGCTGCAGGGCGGTGACGTCACTGGTGTCGATCATGTGGAAACGCATGCGCCGCAGCCGGCGCTGCAGCCGGCCCAGCGCCAGCCAGGGCGGGCCGGTGAACTCGGCGGCGTGGGCATACAGGTGCATCTCGCGCATGAAGTGGGCGCTGAAGCCGAGTTCGGCAATGCGCGTCTCGATCTCGGCCGCGGTGTGCGGCGTGCCGGGGCGCAGCAGCGGGTTGAGCAGCACCAGCAGCACGTCGCGCGCCTGGCAGTCGTGGTAGAGCGGGAACACCGCCGGGTTGGCGCTGTAGCCGCCGTCCCAGTAGGGCTCGCCGTCGATCAGCACCGTGTGGTGCAGTTTGGGCAGGCAGGCCGAGGCCAGCAGCATGTCCACCGTCAGCTCGCGCTCGCGGAACAGCCGCAGCTTGCCGCTGCCGGCGTGGGTGGCGCCAACGAAGAGCTTGAACGGGCTGTGCGCGCGCAGTTGCGCAAAGTCGATCTGCGCCAGCAGCAGGTCGCGCAGGGGGTTGAGCATGAGCGGGTTGAGCTGGGCCGGCGAAAACTGCCCGGCCCAGAGCGAGAGCAGCCGCGCCGCGGGCGACAGGCCGATCTCGCCGCCCTGCCCTTGCGCCAGCCAGGGCCAGGGCATGTGCTGCGCCACACCCTCCCAGAACGCGGCCAATGCCTGGCGCGCGCCTTCGCGGCCGCCGCGGCGCCAGCCTTCGGCCAGCACCACGGCGTTCATGGCGCCGGCACTGCTGCCGCTCAGGCCATCGAAGGCCAGCCGGCCGTCGGCCAGCAAGGCGTCCAGCACGCCCCAGGTGAAGGCACCATGCGCGCCCCCGCCTTGCAGCGCCAGGCTGATCTTCCCCGAATCGCTATAAAACATATAGCACCTCCCGCTCGTGGAACAAGGGCCGAGGCCCCAAATGCCTTATAGCAAAGGAGGATGACAGCCGGCTACCACGCGGCCGGCCAGGCCTTAGCCGCCAGCCAGGTTCTTGAACACGTAGCGCGCCAGCGCGGCCCAGAAGTCTGAGCCCGCATGCTGCTGCGCCAGGCGGGCGATGTCGGCGTAGCCCTTGTGCAGGATGACAGCGAAGATCAGCACCAGCCCGAGGATGGCCACGACCTGCAGCACGCTCTTGAAGATCGCCTCACTGCGCGTGCTCATGGCGTCAGGCACCGCGCTTCAGCACGGCAGCAACTAGCACGGCGATGGCGGAGATGACCGCCACCGACAGCGCCACCAGGTTGGTCAGGGTCTGGCGACGGTTGTTGTCGCGCAGCTCGCTCAGGAAGCGGGACTCCTCGCGCTCGATGGACACCATCTGCGTGAGGGTGTTGATCAGCATGCCGATCTCTTCCGGCGTCAAGGGCAGGGACGCATGCGCGCCAGTGGCGGGATCGGTGTGTCGACGCGCATAGCGCAGGTGGACGGTGAAGCAACGCTCGCCGTTCTTGCGGTTGGCCGACTCGCGAAAGAAACAAGGGTAGGCGCCGAGCACGCGCTCGGTCTCGGCTCGGTCCATGGCCAGACTGCCGGCAATCTCGGACGGCGTGCGGGACTGCCAGCGTTCATGGGCGCCCAGGTGCGTGATCAGCGCACACAGGATCTGGAAATCGGCCGAAAACGACGCTGCGATGCTCTGATTCATCTCACTCCCCTGGCCTGTTGTTTGCGCGGCAGCGCATGTACCTACCCGGCACATGCGCTGCCCTGCCGGCCTCATGCTAACGCCTGGCCCTGCTGCAGTAAATGCGCATGCACCGTGCCGGCCTTCAGGTGGCGGTACAACGTGAGGCCCAGGGGCGTGAGCTGTTCCTCGCTCCAGGCGCGCGGTGCTTCCAGGTAGAGGTAGCCG
>CALRMF020000054.1:0-12784 GCA_943369035.1 Curvibacter sp. AEP1-3 | reverse complement strand
CAGAGCCATGGCGGGCAATTGTAGTCGCTCGCCACAAAAACAACTGGATGCACGTACAGCCTCATCCTGACGATGGCAGCACGCTCCAGGCAGATTGGCTACAGTTCGGGGATGAGTACACACAACAAGAAACTCCCCATGGCCCAGGTGCTGATCTGCGGCGCCTTGATCGTCACCCTGTCCATGGGCATCCGCCACGGCTTTGGCCTGTGGCTGCAGCCCGTGACCCAGACCCAGGGCTGGACGCGCGAAACCTTTGCCCTGGCCATGGCGATCCAGAACCTGACCTGGGGCTTCGCCGGCATCTTTGCCGGCATGCTGGCCGACAAGTTCGGCGCCTTCAAGGTCATCCTCGGCGGCGCCATCCTGTACGCCCTGGGCCTGATCGGCATGGCCCACGCACCGACCCCCCTGATGTTCGCCCTGACTTGCGGCGTGCTGATCGGCATGGCGCAGGCCGGCACCACCTATGCCGTGATCTACGGCGTGATTGGCCGCAACGTCAGCCTGGAGAAGCGCTCCTGGGCCATGGGTGTGGCCGCGGCCGCCGGCTCCTTTGGCCAGTTCCTGATGGTGCCGACCGAAGGCTTCCTCATCAGCAGCCTGGGTTGGCAGCAGGCGCTGGTGGCGCTGGGCATGGCCGCCTTGCTCATCATTCCGCTGGCTTGGGGCCTGCACGAGCCCGGCTTCGCCGCCGGCGCCACGCCGCCCAAGCGGGAACAGACCATCCTGCAGGCGCTGCGCGAGGCCTTTGCCTACCCCAGCTTCCAGCTGCTGATGGCAGGCTACTTCGTCTGCGGCTTCCAGGTCGTGTTCATCGGGGTGCACATGCCGAGTTACCTCAAGGACCACGGCCTGTCGCCGCAGGTGGCCAGCTACTCGCTGGCGCTGATCGGTCTGTTCAATGTGTTCGGCACCTACATCGCCGGTTCCCTGGGCCAGCGCCTGGCCAAGAAGAACATCCTGGCCTTCATCTACTTCGCCCGCTCCATCGCCATCACCCTCTTCCTGCTGGCACCGCTCACGCCCACCAGCGTCTATGTCTTCTCCGCCGTGATGGGCCTGCTGTGGCTGTCGACCGTGCCGCCGACCAATGCCGTGGTGGCGCAGATCTTCGGCGTGGCGCATCTGTCCATGCTGGGCGGCTTCGTCTTCTTCAGCCACCAGATCGGCTCCTTCATGGGCGTCTGGCTGGGGGGCTACCTGTATGACCAGACCGGCAGCTATGACATCGTCTGGTACATCGCCATCGCCCTGGGCGTGCTGGCGGCGCTGGTCAACCTGCCGGTACGCGAAGCCGCCATTGCCCGCCACAAGGCCCCCGCGGCAGCCCAGGCATGAGGCCCTGGCAGCGCCCTTGGCAGAAGTGGCTAGCCTATGCCGGCGCGCTGCTTGCGCTGCTGGCCGTGTTTGCGCTCTACACCCGGCCGGATTTCCTGGTCACCCTGGCCGACCAGCTCTGGGCCTGTTTCTGAATCTTTTTGACCTCCATACCACGCCGGACGGGCGCAATACGCTATGAAAACAATAGTGATCACAGGGGCGTCGGACGGCATCGGCGCCGAGCTGGCACGGCAGCTGGCCCAGCGCCATGGCACCGATACCGCCCTGGTGCTGGCCGCGCGCAGTGAGGCCGGACTGCGGGAGGTGGCCGCCCAGTGCCGAGCACAGGGCAGCGCGGTGCTGGTGGCGCCGACCGACGTCAGCGACCCCGCCCAGTGTCGTGCCCTGGTCGAGCGCAGCGTGGCCGAGTTCGGTCGGCTGGACACCCTGATCAACAACGCCGGTGTCTCGGCCCAGGCCTTGTTCGAGGAGGTGGAGGACCTGGGTTGGTACGAGCAGCTGATGCGAGTGAATCTCTGGGGCAGCGTCTGGTGCACCCACGCGGCCCTGCCGCACCTGAAAGCCAGCCGGGGCCAGGTGGTGGCAGTGTCGTCCCTCGCCGGGCTGGTCGGCGTGCCGGGACGTACCGCCTACAGCGCCAGCAAGTTCGCCATGACCGGTTTCTTCGAGGCCTTGCGTGCCGAGCTCAAGGGCGCCGGGGTGGGCGTCACCACCGCCTATCCCGGCGTGGTGGCCACGCAGATCCGCTATCGCGGCTACCGCGCCGATGGCCAGCCGGCGGGCCAGAGCGGCCTGAAAGAGGACAAGGCCATGCCGGTGGAGGTCTGCGCCCGCCTGATCCTGGACGGCATGGCACGCCGCCAGCGCGAGATCGTGATGGAGCCGCGCGCCAAGCTGGGCCGCTACCTCAAGCTGCTGGCGCCGGGCATGGTAGAAAACATGGCGCTGGCCGCGCTCAAGGACGAGGTCAAGCCGCGATGAGCGCCCCAGCGCACGGTCTGGAGGCCCCCTCGGCCTGGGTGCAGCGCTGGTCGCATCTGGTACGCGTGGGCGGCACGGTGCTCGATGTGGCCTGTGGCCACGGCCGCCACATGCGCTGGTTCGCCGCGCGCGGCCACCCGGTCGTCGGCGTAGACCGCTCGCCCGAGGCCATTGCCGCGGTGACCCCCCTGGGCGAGGCGCTGCAGGCCGATATCGAGAACGGCCCCTGGCCGCTGCTTCAGGACGGTCGCCCTCGCACCTTTGATGCCGTGGTGGTGACCAACTACCTCTGGCGCCCCCTGCTGCCCGTGATCAGCGGCAGCCTGGCGCCCGGTGGCGTGCTGCTGTACGAAACCTTTGCCAGCGGCAACGAAACCGTCGGCAAGCCTTCACGCCCCGACTTCCTGCTGCAGCCGGGCGAGCTGTTGCAGGCCTGTGCCGGGCTGCGGATCGTGGCTTACGAGGATGGCTACCAGGCGTCGCCCGAACGCTTCGTGCAGCGCATCGCCGCCGTGCGGCCCGCACCAGCCCTGTCCACCGACGGCGCGCCACCGCGTTACCCTCTGTAGGGGCGTTGGCCCTCGTTAGAATGCTTCTTTCGCCAGAACTTTATTCACTGCGGACATGACTTCCTCCTTCAGCCCAATCACCGGCAGCATCGTGGCCCTCGTCACCCCCCTGCACGAGGACGGTAGCGTCGACTACCCCACACTGCGCAAACTGATTGACTGGCACATCGCCGAGGGCACCGACTGCATCGGCGTGGTGGGCACCACGGGCGAATCGCCCACCGTCAACGTGGACGAGCATTGCGAGATCATCCGCGTCTCGGTCGAACAGGCCAAGGGTCGCGTGCCGATCATGGCTGGCTGCGGCGCCAACTCCACCGCCGAGGCCATCGAGCTGGCCCGCTTCGCAAAGAAAGTCGGCGCCGACTGCCAGTTGCAGGTCGTGCCCTACTACAACAAGCCGACGCAGGAAGGTCAGTACCGGCACTTCAAGGCGATCGCCGAAGCGGTGGGCGATCTGCCGATGGTGCTCTACAACGTGCCCGGCCGCAGCGTGGCCGATATGGCCCACGACACGGTGCTGCGGCTGGCTCAGGTGCCGGGCGTGGTCGGCATCAAGGAAGCCACCGGCAACATCGAACGTGCCCAGTGGCTGATCCGCGAAGCACCGAAGGGCTTCTCGATCTACTCCGGCGACGACCCGACCGCCGTCGCCCTGATGCTCTGCGGCGGCCATGGCAACATCAGCGTCACGGCCAACGTGGCCCCACGCCTGATGCACGAGTTGTGCGTGGCCGCCATGGCCTGCAACGTCAAGCGCGCGATGGAAATCCAGTTCAAGCTGATGCCGGTGCACAAGCAGCTGTTCGTGGAGCCGAACCCGATCCCGGTGAAATGGGCCATGCAGCGCATGGGCCTGTGCGGCGGCACCCTGCGCCTGCCGATGACGTCGTTGACTGAGGCCAACCAGCCTGTGGTCGAGGGCGCCCTGCGCGCCAGCGGCCTGCTTTGACTTTCACTTCCCCCGAGGACTATCTGGTGAATCACACTCCCAAACTGGCCCTGCTAGGCCTGACCCTGGCGCTGTCGGCCTGCTCCGTGCTGCAAAGCGACAAGGTCGACTACAAAAGCTCCGGCAAGGCCCCGACGCTCGAAGTGCCGCCCGACCTGAGCCAACTCGCGCGCGATAACCGCTACGTGGTGCCCGGCGGTGCCGTGACGGCCTCCGGCTTCCAGGCGGGACAAGCCACCCGGGCCGTTGCCCCTATCGCTCAGACCGCCATTGCCGACGTGCGCATCGAGCGCGCCGGCAACCAGCGCTGGCTGGTGGTGGACCGACCACCGGAAAAGCTGTGGGACGACATCAAGGACTTCTGGCAGGATAGCGGCTTCCTGCTCCTGATCGACCAGAAGGACCTGGGCATCATGGAAACCGACTGGGCGGAAAACCGCGCCAAGATCCCGGATGACATCCTTCGCAACGCGCTGGGCAAGTTCCTTGACACGCTGTACTCAACCGGCGAGCGGGACAAGTTCCGCACCCGGCTGGAGCGCAATGCGGCGGGCGGCACGGAGATCTTCATCAGCCACCGCGGCATGGTGGAAACCTTTGTGCAGGAGCGCAGCGATGACACCCGCTGGCAGCCACGTCCGGCCGATCCCGAACTCGAGGCCGAATTCCTGCGTCGGTTGATGGTCAAGCTGGGTGTCAGCCAGCAACAGTCCAAGTCGCTGCTGGCCGCGAACGTACCCCAATCCATCTCCCGCGTTGCCAACGTCAATGGACTGCCGGTGGTGCAGATTGACGAGGGTTTCGATCGCGCCTGGCGCCGGGTCGGACTGACGCTGGACCGTACCGGCTTCACGGTAGAAGACCGCGACCGTGCCCAGGGCATCTACTTTGTGCGCTACGTCGAACCCTCGGCCGACAAAGGCAAGGAGCCCGGCTTCTTTGGCAAGCTGTTCGGCCAGACGGCCAAGACCAGCACGCTCCAGAAGTACCGTATCGCGCTGCGCAGTGAGGGCAACAGCACCACAGTGTCGGTGCTCAATGCCAGCGGTGCACCGGAGAGTTCGGAGATCGCCCAGCGCATCGTGAAGGTGATTGCGGACGACCTCAAGTAGCCCACACCTTCGAGCGCCGCAGTGGGTCTTCGAGTGCAGCGGGCATGAAAAAAGCCACCCCGAGGGGTGGCTTTTTTCGCTTGCGCAGCGGAAGAATTACTTCTTCTCGCCTTCAGCAGCAGCGGGAGCAGCCGGGGCGGCAGCGGGAGCAGCAGCCGGAGCGGAAGCATCAGCAGCCGGAGCGGCGGCCGGAGCAGCAGCGGGAGCCGGAGCAGCGGCAGGAGCCGGGGCGGCAGCGGGAGCAGCAGCCTCTTCCTTCTTGCCACAAGCAGCCAGAGCAGCAGCAGCGATCACAGCTGCCAGAACGAGAGATTTGTTCATTTTGATTTACCTGATGAGTTGAAGAACAATTTCCGGAAATTGCCAATGCGACGCGAATCGCATTGACTGGATGGAACAGCTCGAGCCCGGTCCACCCAGCCGTAAATTATATGGAAAAAATTACCATCCAGACTATCCCTTAGGTGGAATTCCGGCGTCACAAGCCCAGGGTGGTCGCCGGGAATCCCGGCGTACTGTTGCGGCGCCACTCATCCAGGACCTGGCGCAGAGCCAGTCGGCGCGATGGATCGGTGTCACAGACGAACACACTTCGCGCCACATCATGCCGCTGCAGCACCCAGGCGGGGCTCCAGATGGCGCTCGGAAAATCCTGCGGATCGGCGGCGCGGCACTGGCGGCATTCGATGATGTGGTCCCAGGTCTGCCGCCAGCTGACGAAGCGTGGCTGGTGTCGTTGCACGGCATCGAAGCGGGTGGCCAGCATCAGCAGATGGTGTCCGCTGCGCGCCCAGGACTGCAGCGAGTCGACCACTGATCGTTCGTGCAGTGGCCAGTCGTGAAAGTCGGCATCGCTCAGAACGAGCTCGCGCCAGCCTTCGCGGGCGGCGCTGGCCAAGGCCGTGCGGACGCTTTGCGCAACGGCCTCGCGGCCCGCGAAGCGGCCCAGGGGCAAGTCGGGCAAATCTGCCGACCCCGGAACGGCTTTAGCGTCTGAGGCCATGCACCCACCCTGCCTCGGCCCAAGACTGCAACAAGTCCAGCGCCACCGCGCTGGCGCGTGCCAGATCCCGCGCCGCCAGCCGGCGTTGGTCGGCCAGCCGGCGCATCAGCGTCGCATCACGGCCGGAGGCCCGGTAGCCCTCGCCGTTGATGAAGATGTGGTGGGCGTCGTACATCATGCGCGTGCGCCGGTCCAGCACCACGCCAGCGCGAACATCCGCAGCCTCACCGGACTCGAACCAGACACTGGACTTCGGCTCGGTCAGGTACTCTCCCAGCACCCGCGCCAAGGCTTGCGGATCCGCCAGCACGTCCTGCACCGCCTGCTGCGCGAAGTCCTGCAGCGCGCCGGGGATGGCGGCTGGCGTGTCGATCGCCGCCTGCTTCGGATCACGGTAGCGCTGGTCGTCGCCCGCCTCCACCGCCTCATCGGCCAGTCGCTGCAGCAACTCCTGCGCCAGCTCGTTGCGCGCCGGGGAGCGGAAACCGATGGAATAGGTCATGCACTCACCACCTTCGGCCACGCCGTCATGGGCGTAGCGGTGCGGCAGGTAGAGCATGTCGCCGGGCTCCAGCACGAACTCCTCTTCAGGCACGAAGTTGGCCAGGATCTTCACCGGCACGTCGTCGCGCAGTGTCGGGTCATAGCGCCGGCCGATGCGCCAGCGCCGACGCCCCTGCGCCTGCAGCAAAAAGACGTCGTAGCTGTCGTAATGCGGCCCGACACCACCGCCTTCGCTGGCGTAGCTGATCATCAGGTCATCCAACCGCGCATCAGGTACGAAGCGGAACTGGTTCATCAGCGCATGCACCGCATCGTTGTGCAGGTCCACGCCTTGCACCAGCAGCGTCCACAGCGGCGTCTTGAGCGCCGGTAGCGCGCGGCGCGCAAACGGGCCGCGCTGCAGCCGCCAGTGCTCGCGGCCGCGCGTGCGCTGCAACGTCACCAGCCGTGACTCCACATCTTCCCGGGCTGCCAGCTCGAACAGGGCCGGGCGGCCCACCAGCGGCTGGAAGCCGGGGATGGCCTGACGCACCAGCAGCGGCTTCTTGTGCCAATAGCGGTTCATGAAGGCTTCTGGGCTGAGGCCGCCGAGCAAGGGCAAGGGTTGAGTGACGTTCATGAGAGGGAAATGTAATGGATGCGTGCAGTCTGAGGGGAGCTATAGTTGCCTTATGGAAATCAATCAGCAATGCGTGGTCGCCCTGACCTGGAAGCTCATGGACACCCTGGGCGAAGAACTCGATGTGCTCGATGAGCCAGTCGAGTTTCTGATCGGCGGCAACGACCTGTTCAAGAAAATCGAGGATGCGCTGCAAGGCCGTGGCGTGGGTGCCACAGTGGCCCTGCAGCTCGAACCAGAAGAAGCCTTCGGCGACTACAAGGACCAGCTCATCTTCCTGGAAGACCGCAAGCTCTTCCCCCCCGAACTGGAAGAAGGCATGACCATCGAGGGTTCCGCCCTGCCCGCCGGCTGCAACCCCGAGGCACCCAAGGACATGCTCTACACCGTGACCGAGCTCTACCCCGAGCACGTGGTGCTCGACGGCAACCACCCCTTAGCCGGTATCGCCCTGCGCCTGACGCTCAAGGTCGAAGGCGTGCGCGAAGCCACCGTGGAAGAAGTCGGCCGCGGCACCGCCGGCACCGGCTTCTTCCGCATCGCACCGCCGCACGAACACGGCCCGGGCAGCTCCTCCCTGCACTGAGACTCAGCCGGTCGCACGCCGGACGCATGAGCCTGGGAACGCCGTGGAACCGGCTCCGCCGGGCCACTGGCGTTGTCCCCCTCGGGGGAGAGGGGGCTACACGCAGTGAGCCCCAACAGGGGGTTAACTCTTCCCAGTCGATCCGTAGCCACCCGCGCCACGCTCGGTGGCAGCGGCGAACTCGTTCACCACATTGAACTGCGCCTGCACCACCGGCACGATGACCAGCTGCGCGATGCGCTCCATCGGCTGGATGGTGAAGGCGATGTCGCTGCGATTCCAGGCGCTGACCATGAGCTGCCCCTGGTAGTCGCTGTCGATCAGGCCGACCAGGTTGCCGAGCACGATGCCGTGCTTGTGGCCCAGGCCGGAGCGCGGCAGGATCAGCGCCGCATAGCCGGGGTCGGCCAGATGGATGGCGATGCCGGTTGGCACCAGCTGCCAGGCGTTGGGCAACAGCATCAGCGGCTCGTCGATGCAGGCACGCAGGTCGAGGCCGGCGCTGCCGGGTGTGGCGTAGGCGGGCAACTGATCCGCCATGCGCGGATCGAGAATCTTGACGTCGAGTTTCATGGAGTCAGGGGGAGGAACGGAATTCGGGGATCAAGTCGATTGGCTGAGGCGGTGAGCAATCTCGGCCACCAGCTGGCGCGCCAGCGTCAGCTTGTCGGCGCGGGGCAACTCCACCGCCCGGTGTTCGTCCACCAGCAGCAAGGCGTTGTCGTCCTGCCCAAAGGTCGCCGGGCCGATGTTACCCACCAGCAGCGGCACGCCCTTGCGCGTGCGTTTGGCTTGCGCGTGGACCAGCAGGTCGTGGCTTTCGGCGGCGAAGCCGACGCAGTAGAGCGACCCGCTGCGGGCGCGCTCGCCCTGTGCCACATCGGCCAGGATGTCGGGGTTCTCGATGAACTGCAGCGCCGGCGGCTGACCGGAGCCGTCCTTCTTGATCTTCTGCTCGGCCGTGCTGGCCGGGCGCCAGTCCGCCACCGCCGCCGTCGCTATGAAAACGGTGGCATCGGGCGCTTGCGTCATGACGGCTTGGTGCATGTCTCGCGCAGATTTCACGTCGATTCGGCGCACCCCGCGCGGCGTCGCCAGATGCACCGGACCGGCCACCAGCGTGACCTCGGCGCCGGCCTCGCGCGCCGCACGGGCAATGGCAAACCCCATCTTGCCGCTGGACAGATTCGTGATGCCGCGCACCGGGTCGATCGCCTCGTAGGTCGGGCCGGCCGTCACCAGCACGCGTTGGCCCTGCAGCGCCTTGGGCTGGAAGAAGGCGATGACCTCCTCCAGCAATTCCTCGGCCTCCAGCATCCGGCCGTCGCCCACCTCGCCGCAGGCCTGCTCCCCGCTGCCGACATCGAACACCACCGCGCCGTCAGCCTTGAGTTGCGCCACATTGCGCTGCGTCGCCGGGTGGGCCCACATCTCGCGGTTCATGGCCGGGGCGATCAGCAGCGGCACCTTGTCAATCGGGCGCGCCAGGCACATCAGGCTCAGCAACTCGTCGGCGCGGCCGTGCAGCAGCTTGGCCATGAAATCGGCGCTGGCCGGGGCGATCAGAATGGCGTCGGCCTCGCGGCTGAGGTTGATGTGCGCCATGTTGTTGGCCTCGCGGGCGTCCCACTGCGAGCCGTAGACCTGCCGGTTGGACAGCGCCTGCATCGTCACCGGCGTGATGAAATGCTCGGCCGCTTCCGTCATCACCACCTGCACGGTGGCGCCCGCCTTCACCAGGGCACGGCACAGCTCGGCCGCCTTGTAGCAGGCAATGCCACCCGTGAGCCCGAGGACGATGTGTTTTCCGGCAAGGTCGTTCATGGGCCGCAGTGTAGCCGCTGGGCATGGTGCAACGGGCAGGGAGGTGGCGCCGCGCAACCGGCGTCGAACGCCCAACCTCTATAATCTCGCTTTACCACCTCCTTGAGCCCCATCGGCTCCCCAGACATGACCAAATTTGTCTTCGTCACCGGCGGTGTGGTGTCCTCCCTTGGCAAGGGAATCGCCTCAGCCTCCCTCGCTGCGATTCTGGAATCGCGGGGCCTCAAAGTCACTCTGATCAAGCTCGATCCCTACCTGAACGTCGATCCGGGCACCATGTCGCCCTTCCAGCACGGCGAGGTGTTCGTCACCGATGACGGCGCAGAAACCGACCTAGACCTTGGCCATTACGAGCGTTTCATCGAAACGCGCATGAAGAAGTCCAACAACTTCACCACCGGCCAGATCTACAAGAGCGTGCTGGAGAAGGAGCGCCGTGGCGACTACCTCGGCAAGACGGTGCAGGTCATCCCGCACGTCACCAACGAAATCCAGGAATACGTCAAACGCGGCGCGGGCTACGAGACCCCTGATGCAGTGGACGTGGCCATCGTCGAAATCGGTGGCACCGTGGGCGACATCGAATCCCTGCCCTTCCTGGAAGCCGTGCGGCAATTGAGCCTGCGCCTGGGACCGAACAACACGGCCTTCGTGCACCTGACCTATGTGCCGTGGATCGCTGCTGCCGGAGAGCTCAAGACCAAGCCCACCCAGCACACTGTGCAGAAGCTGCGCGAGATCGGCATCCAGCCCGATGCGCTGCTGTGCCGCGCCGACCGCCCGATTCCGGACGACGAGCGCGAGAAGATCAGCCTCTTCACCAACGTGGCGCAATGGGGTGTGATCTCCATGCCCGATGTCGACACCATCTACAAGGTGCCACGCGTGCTGCACGAGCAGGGCCTGGACGGCCTGATCTGCGACAAGCTGCGCCTGAATACCCCGCCGGCCAACCTCAAGCGCTGGGACGACCTGGTCTACGAGGTGGAGAACCCGCAAGGCGAGGTCACCATCGCCATGGTCGGCAAGTACGTCGAGCTCACCGACAGCTACAAGTCGGTCAATGAAGCGCTGCGTCACGCCGGCATGAAGAACCATGTGCGCGTGAAGATCGAGCACGTCGATTCCGAAACCATCACCGACGATGCCGTCTCGCGTCTGGCCAAATACGACGCCATCCTGGTGCCCGGCGGCTTCGGCAAGCGCGGCATCGAGGGCAAGATCAACACCGCCCGCTTTGCTCGCGAGCACAAGGTGCCCTACCTGGGCATCTGCCTCGGCATGCAGGTGGCCACCATCGAATTCGCGCGCCACGTGGCCGGCCTGAAGGATGCCAACAGCACCGAGTTCGAGCCGAACTGCGCCAACCCCGTGATCGCGCTGATCACCGAGTGGAAGGATGCCGACGGCACCATCAAGACGCGCGACGCCAACTCCGACCTCGGCGGCACCATGCGCCTGGGCGCGCAAAGCTCCGATGTCGCGAAGGGCACACTGGCGCACCAGATCTATGGCGACGTGGTGACCGAGCGGCACCGCCACCGCTACGAGGCCAACGTCAACTACCTCGACACCCTGCGCAAATCCGGTCTCGTGATCTCTGCGCTGACGCAGCGCGAGCACCTGACCGAGATCGTGGAGTTGCCGCAGACTGTCCACCCCTGGTTCGTCGGCGTGCAGTTCCACCCCGAATTCAAGTCCACACCCTGGAACGGCCATCCGCTGTTCAACGCCTTCATCAAGGCTGCACTGGACCACCAGGCCGCCGGCAAGAAGAATCTGAAGGCCGTGGCCTGAGAAAGCAGCGATGAAACTCTGCGGTTTTGACGTCGGCCTGGACCAACGCTTCTTCCTGATCGCCGGCACCTGCTCCATTGAAGGACTGCAGATGTCCCTCGACGTGGCCGGTCAGCTCAAGGAAGCCTGCACGTCCCTGGATATCCCGCTGATCTACAAGGGCTCCTTCGACAAGGCCAACCGCTCCTCCGGTTCCACCAAGCGCGGCGTGGGCCTGGATGCGGGCCTGAAGATCCTGGACGAGGTGCGGCGCCAGACCGGTCTGCCCGTCCTGACCGACGTGCACGACGAATCTCAGGTGGCCGAGGTGGCGAGTGTGGTCGATGTGCTGCAGACCCCGGCCTTCCTGTGCCGCCAGACCGACTTCATTCACGCCGTGGCCAGGTCAGGCAAGCCGGTGAACATCAAGAAGGGCCAGTTCCTCGCCCCTTGGGACATGAAGAACGTGATCGACAAGGCCCGGGCCGCCGCCATCGAAGCGGGCCTGGACCCCGATCGCTTCCTGGCCTGCGAGCGTGGCGTGAGCTTCGGCTACAACAACCTCGTGGCCGACATGACCAGCCTGGCCGAGATGCGCAAGTCCGGCGCGCCGGTTGTGTTCGACGTGACCCATTCGGTGCAAAAGCCCGGTGGCCAAGGCACCAGCAGCGGCGGTGCGCGTGAGATGGTGCCCGTGCTGGCCCGCGCCGGCGCGGCCGTGGGTGTGGCGGGTTTCTTCATGGAAACCCACCCCAACCCCGACCAAGCCTGGTCCGACGGCCCGAATGCCGTGCCACTCAAGCACATGAAGGCACTGCTGGAAACGCTGGTGGCGCTGGATGACGTCACCAAGAAACACGGCTTCCTCGAAAACAACTTCAACGCCTGAACCCCAACACCCATGACGGCCGCCTACATCATTGTCGACATGAAAGTCTCCGACCCGGAGCAGTACAAGGACTACATGGCCGCCGCGCCGGCTGCGGTCAAGGCCTTCGGTGGCGAATACCTGGTGCGTGGCGGCAAGTTCGAGGTGATGGAAGGCCACTGGCAGCCGGCGCGCATCGCCATGCTGCGCTTTCCCAGTTTCGAGCAGGCCAAGGCCTTCTACGACGACCAGATGTACCGTGCCGCCCGCGCCAAGCGCGCCGGCGCCACCGAGTTCTTCAACATGATTCTGGTGGAGGGCGTGGCCGCCCCCGTCATCTGAACCCGATTTAACGAGTTATTCAAATCGAAAGGAAACCATGAGCGCTATTGTTGATATCGTCGGCCGCGAAGTCTTGGACTCGCGCGGCAACCCCACCGTCGAATGCGACGTCCTGCTGGAATCCGGCGTGATGGGCCGCGCTGCGGTGCCGTCCGGCGCCTCCACCGGCTCGCGCGAGGCCATCGAACTGCGCGACGGCGACAAGAGCCGCTACCTGGGCAAGGGCGTGCTCAAGGCGGTGGAATACCTCAACACCGAGATCAGCGAAGCCGTGCTGGGCCTCGATGCTTCCGAGCAAGCCTTC
>CALRMF020000053.1:0-12823 GCA_943369035.1 Curvibacter sp. AEP1-3 | reverse complement strand
CATCTTTGAGGTCGAAACAGGCTATACCTATTTCCGAAACGGTGATGTCACGATTGCGAAGATCACCCCCTGCTTTGAAAACAGCAAGGGCGCGGTGATGCGTGGTCTGCAAAACGGGTGCGGCTTTGGAACTACAGAGTTGATCGTGGTGCGACCTATCGAGGGGCGGGTGATCAGCGACTATTTGCATTGGTTGTTCGTATCCAGTCCCTTCCGGCGTCTCGGTGAAGGAGCCATGTACGGCGCTGGAGGTCAGAAGCGCGTTCCTGATGAATTCGTTCGAAACTTCACCGTTGCCTTTCCTCCTGTAGCCGAGCAGGCTGCGATTTCCGACTATCTTGACCACGCAACCGAAAGCTTCGAGCAGCTGATTTCTGAAGCTCATTCGGCTATTGCCTTGTTGCACGAGCGGCGAGCGGCTTTGATCTCCGCCGCCGTGACTGGTCAGATCGACGTACGGCTGAGCAAAGCGCCTTTGGCTTGATCTTCTGAACCTGGGGATAGACTGGAGCCAAACGAAAAAATCAGAGGAAACATCAACATGCCGCTATACCAAGTCAATGCGGGACGACTTACCGCCCTGCCGCCCACAACGTTCGTCGCCGAGAAGGTGATGGAGCGCAAGGACTTGCAGCAGTTGTTGCTGTCCGATATCTCGGTACTCGGCGATGACCTTCTGGTGATTGGCGAAGAGTTTGGTGACTGGGAGGATAGCAAGCGGCGTATTGACCTACTCTGCCTAGACAAGCAGGCCAACCTGGTCGTTGTGGAGATCAAGCGGACTGAAGACGGTGGCCACATGGAGTTGCAGGCCATACGCTATGCAGCGATGGTGGCTAGCATGACTCTTGAACGGGCGATTTCCGCCTATGCCCGAATGCTGGGCGGTGATGACGCCAGGGAGCGCGCCTCCGCGGACATCCTGGATTTCCTGGAAGCTGACTCGGCCGAAGAGATCGAGCTGACTGGCGAGGTACGCATTATCCTGGTCTCGGGTGACTTCTCGCCTGAGTTGACCACGGCCGTTATTTGGCTGAACAAGAACAACCTGGATATCACCTGCGTTCGTTTCCAGCCCTATAAGCTCGGTGACAAGATGCTGATCGACGTGGCGCAGATCATCCCGCTGCCCGAGGCTGCCGACTATGAGGTCAAGGCGCGTGAGCAGGCGCAGGAGGTCAAGAAGGTTCGCACCGTACGCCAGGAGATCTTCAGGAAATTCTGGGCTCAGCTGATCGAGCGCTCCAGAGCCAGCACCCAGATCCTGGCGAACCGCAGTACTTCGACTGATCATTGGCTGTCAGCAGGTATCGGGCGATCGGGGTTCCACCTGACCCTGTCATTGACCGAGGATCGAGCCAGGGTGGAGTGCTACATCCGAGACGCAAAACAGCCGGATGACTGGAACAGCAAGGCGTTTGAGGTTCTGAGAGCACAGCAGGACAAGATCGAGAAGGAGTTCGGTCAAAAACTGAACTGGGATCCATTGCCTGGGCGCAAAGGCTGCCGCATTTCCCATGACATGGAGGGCGGCTGGAAATCGCCACCCGAAGTGTGGGGTGACCTGCAAGACACGATGATCGCCGAGTTGATCCGGTTCGAGGCAGCCCTGCGGCCACCAATCCAGCAGCTGGTGATCTGAGCGGCGCTAAAAAGGGGGCAATGCAAATATGGCGCTGCACAACGAAATCCAATTCGAAAACGATATCTGCCAGCACCTGGCTGATCACGGCTGGCTGTATGCGGAAGGAGACGCCGCGAACTACGACACCCAGCGTGCCCTGTACCCCGCCGACATTCTGGCCTGGGTACAAGCCAGCCAGCCGAAAGCCTGGGAGACGCTGAGCAAGAACCACGGCACTGCCGCCGAGGCCATGCTTCTGGACCGGCTGCGCAAGGCGTTGGACGAGCGCGGCACACTGGAGGTGCTGCGCGTGGGCATCGAGATGCTGGGACTGAAGGCGCCGCTCAAGCTGGCCCAGTTCAAGCCGGCGCTGGCCATGAACCCCGACTTGCAGGCTCTGTACGCTGCCAACCGGCTGCGCGTGGTGCGCCAGGTGCGCACCAACCACGACGACATCATCGACCTGGTGCTGTTCCTCAACGGTATCCCGGTGGCCACCGCCGAGCTGAAGACCGACTTCACGCAAGATATCAATGCAGCGGTGGACCAGTACCGCTTTGACCGCATTCCAAAGCCCAAGGGCAAGCCCTATGCTGAGCCACTGCTGGATTTTCCACGTGGCGCTCTGGTTCACTTTGCGGTGAGCAACCGCACGGTGATGATGACGACGCGCCTGCAAGGCCCGAGCACCTACTTCCTGCCATTCAACATGGGCGACCATGGCGGCGCCGGCAACCCGCCCAACGCCAAGGGCCACCGCACGGCCTACCTGTGGGAGCAGGTCTGGGAGCGCGACGGCTGGCTGGAGATCCTGGGACGCTATCTGGTGACCCAGCGGGACAGCAAGAAGCAGATCAAGGCCATTCTGTTCCCGCGCTACCACCAGCTCGACGCCACCCGCAAGCTGATGCAGGCCGTGTTGGCCGAAGGGTCGGGGCAGAAGTACCTGATCCAGCATAGCGCCGGCAGCGGCAAGACCAACTCTATTGCCTGGACGGCACACTTCCTGGCCGATCTGCACGACGTCAAGAACCAGAAGCTGTTTGACAGCGTTCTGGTGGTGAGCGACCGCAATGTGCTGGACACCCAACTCCAGGAAGCCATCTTCGACTTTGAGCGCACCACGGGGGTGGTGGCCACGATCAAGGGTGAGGGGCAGAGCAAGAGTGCCGAGCTGGCCGAGGCGTTGGCGGGCGGCAAGAAGATCGTGGTTTGCACCATCCAGACCTTTCCCTTTGCCCTCAAGACGGTGCAGGAGCTGGCTGCCACCCAGGGCAAACGCTTTGCCGTGATTGCCGACGAGGCCCACAGCAGCCAGACCGGGGCCGCTGCGGCCACCCTCCGCCAGGTGCTGAGCGCCGAGGAACTGGAAGAGCTGAAGGATGGCGGCGAGGTATCTTCCGAAGACCTGCTGGCGGCCCAAATGGCGGCCCGCGCGGGCGGCGGCAAGGCCGACAAGGCGGTGACCTATGTGGCCTTCACCGCCACGCCCAAGGCCAAGACGCTGGAGCTGTTCGGCCGCCGGCCGCAGCCAGACCAGCCGGCCGGGCCGGACAACCTGCCCGCGGCCTTTCACGTCTACTCCATGCGCCAGGCCATCGAGGAGGGCTTCATCCTTGATGTGCTGCGGAACTACACCCCGTACAAGCTGGCCTTCAAGCTCGCCAACAACGGGAAGGAGTGGGACGAGAAGGAGGTCGAGCGCAGCGAGGCGGTGAAGGGCCTGATGCGCTGGGTGCGGCTGCACCCCTACAACATCAGCCAGAAGGTGGCGGTGGTGGTGGAGCACTTCCGGGAAAACGTGCAGCCGCTGCTGAACGGCCACGCTAAGGCCATGGTGGTGGTGGGCAGCCGGCTGGAGGCCGTGCGCTGGAAGCTGGCCATCGACAAATACATCCAGGACCAGGGCTACAAGCTGGATTCCCTGGTGGCGTTCTCCGGCGAGGTCAATGACGCGGAATCCTTCCCGGAGCCGGTGAGCGAGACCAGCGGCAAGCTGAACCCGAGCCTCAAGAGCCGCGACATCAGGGAGGCGTTTGCCACCGATGAGTACCAGATCCTGCTGGTGGCCAACAAATTCCAGACCGGATTTGACCAGCCCCTGCTGTGCGGCATGTATGTGGACAAGCGCCTAGCCGGGATTCAGGCGGTGCAGACCCTGTCTCGCCTGAACCGGGCCTACAACGGGCCATTCGGGCTGAAGGACACAACCTACGTGCTGGACTTCGTGAACGACCCGGATGAAGTGCTGGCCGCGTTCCAGACCTATTACGAAACGGCCGAGCTGGCCGGGGTGACGGACCCTCACCTGGTCTACGAGCTGCGCGCCAAGCTGGATGGCTCTGGCCACTACGATGACTTTGAGGTGGAGCGGGTGGCCCTGGTGGAGCTGAATCCCAAAGCTACTCAGGCCATGCTGGTCGCAGCAATTGAGCCGGTGGCCGACCGGCTGCTGAAACGTTATACCGCGGCGCAGAAAGCGCTCAGGGAGGCAGAGGCCGCCACGCCGAACGGCAAGGCAGCCCAGGACGCCAAGGATGAACTGAACGCGCTCATCCTGTTCAAGCGTGATTTGGGTACCTTCACCCGCGTCTATGCCTTTCTGTCCCAGATGTTCGACTACGGCAACACGGCCATCGAGAAGCGGGCGCTTTTCTATAAACGGCTGCTGCCGCTGCTGGAGTTTGGGCGCGAGCGAGAGGGAATCGACCTGTCCAAGGTGGTGTTGACCCACCATAAGCTGAAAGATCAAGGCCAGCGCCCGCTGGTGCTGGGCGAGGAGGGGGGCGACCACCGACTGCCGCCCTTGCAGGAGCCGGGGGCAGGTGAGGTTCAAGACAAGGTGAAGATCAAACTGGCCGAGATCGTCGCCAAAGTGAATGACCTCTTCGAGGGCGAACTGACCGACGACGACAAGCTGGTCTACGTGAACAATGTCCTTAAGGGCAAGCTGCTGGAGTCCGACGTGCTGGTGCAGCAGGCCAGGAGCAATTCCAAGGAACAGTTCGCCAACTCGCCGGACCTGGCCAACGAGCTGATGAGCGCCATCATGGACGCCTTCGCAGCGCACCAGACCATGAGCAAACAGGCGCTGGACTCGCCTCGGGTGCGCAATGGACTTAGAGATATTCTCCTTGGTCCAGCGGAGTTGTATGAGGCGCTTCGCGCGCGAAGTGAAGGGCGGTAGGGTGTAAGTCCGCAGGAGAGAGTCATGCCCAAGCAGACCCAGAATTTCATCAACCCGAAGCAGAAGCAGTACGGCCACCTTTGGCATGCGGAGGCAGATCGGTACGAGTACGACGAGGATGACTGGGCGGCTGCGGAATGCGCGGAGTTGGCGGATGAACTGGTGCATCACCGTATCGCAGCTGAGGAAGATCCGGAGTTCGATGAGCTGCTGGAGGAGTGGAGCGAGTACTTGTGGGAGTACAACCTTCGCCTAGCCCTGGAGCAGTCCTGCCACGAGGGGGTTCTGTTGCCCAGCGATCAGCGGGCCATTCGGCTGATTTCCTGTCCGGAGGACATGCTTCAGCCGCTGCGGTGGTTTTTCCGGCGCTGCCCGCGTCACGTCAGATCGCATCTGGCGCTGGTCAACTATGTGGTCATTCGCAGTGAGCGGGCAAGGCGCACGGGCAGCCCCGAATGGCGCCCCGAGACGGCCGAACCGGCGCCAGAGGAGCGCGCTTTTTTCCGGCCACCGGTGCTGAAGTTTCGCAACTACGCCCGCTAACCGGGGTGGCTTTGTTTTGACTGGACATTGCGAGCGGTCAGGGCGTTGCTGACCGGTCGGCCCGGGATGGGGCAGGGTTCGCTTGCAGGGCGGAATTCGGACCGCACCGGAGGGCTGGACGGCCGGCAGGGTTTACTTGTTAAATACCGGCTTTCCAGAGTCGCGTCCGATACGGATACCTAAAATTCACACAGTGAAATTTAGGTGCTCATATGGCCTTAGGTAGGAAAACTGGCGGAAGAGTGAAAGGGACTCCGAACAAGAGGACGCTGGAAGTGCAGGAGCGTCTGGCCGAAATGGGATGCGACCCAATCGAGGGAATGGCGCGGATAGCTCTCGATGAGAGCAATCCGCCAGAATTGCGGGGCAGGATGTACGCGGAGCTGGCTCAGTACCTGCATCCAAAGAGACGAGCCACAGAGATCAAGACAGACACTGGGCCACAGGTAAGGTTCTTTATAAACACTGAGCCTCCTAGCAAACCAGCAGGCGGTCTAGAGTACATGGAAATAGATGGGAACGTCATGCCGAGCCCTGCTCAGCGCTGCTGAGCAGACGGTGTCGTTTCGACACCGTCCGGATTGAGCCCTTGATCTCTTGTTTACTTGAACCTTGAACTATTGAAGTTCACAAATCTCTTCGGAGGCCTTGCTGGCTGTGGGTTTCGGGAAATCTGACTTTCCCGAATGGGCCGCAGCAAAGTCTGCAACCGGTTCAAGGTTTTCGATAGCCGATAAGGTTCTATCGCGCATGCGGCAAAACCCATCTACCGCTGAGTCGGTTTCTGCCCAATAGTGAACGCGGACCTGCCTCACCACTTTAATGCGCTGCCGAGCGGAATGCCTGCAAACGAAGTGATGTCGATGCTGTTGGCCGCCTTCGCCTGAGGCGCGCTTTTCTGGCTGTCCGTCGTCACGATCGTCGAGAGTTGCGCTCACTATCCGGGTCACTTCAGCCGATAGTGAGATGTCCAGTTCTCGTGCCCATGGCGTCAAAATATCCAGAGTCGCGTAGGGCGCTGACCGTCTTAAACCGTCCCTGGTACGTGGGTCTCCTTCCCAAAGAGTCAGCACATCATGAACCATACGTAGACGCAGCAGCTCTTTCAGTCCATGGGTCAGGCGACTGGTGGGGCTGATGCCGGATTGGCCTCTAAACAGTTCGGCGCAGAGGCTAGGATCGAAATGCCACGGACCAGACGGTTCGACGGCAATCACAACGCGATCGGTTCCGGGGATTGCAGCGCATAGATCTCCCCCATGTTCCTTGACAGGTGCAGGTGCATACAGTTGATGCAGCAATGTCGGCCGAACGCCATTCCAGGCGCCGTAATCTTGATCTCGGAGTAATCCCATGAATAGCAGGATTGCATCAGACTGAGCCATCGGTGTTGAGATCTCGGGAGTGCATCGAATGTCTTGAAGGAGCCTCTGGAGTTGCGAACGCCGGGAGTTTCCCGTGGGTGCGAGAAAAGACTGAGAAATTGCGACATCCAGTTCTTCGTCGTCGCAGATTACCCACGTCACTTGGTTCGCGCGTGTGAGCATCGTGCCGATCCATTGCGGTTCCTGGGGATGAGGGGGGCGGATGATTCCTTCATCAGACAGCCATTGGATTGCGTCCGTGGATTCCCGACGGCTCATCCCTGTACGGGTGTCGACGCTCTTGGCACCATGAGTGCAAAACCGTCCAGGTTGGTAGCCATTGACCCCGCCGCACAACACCAGATAGGCAGCCATCTCTTTCGGGCCAGCCTTCTGCGCGATGCGCTCCAATACTGATACCGATGCCAGGAAAAATCCTTGGCGCGCATCCTTATCGGTCTTCTCAACGGCGTCGATGTTCGCTTGCGTGGTGTTCATCCTGACCTCCTTACAGGGACGCCACAAAAGCGCGGATATCTGAAACGCGCCAGGCGACTCGTCTTGGAGAAAGTCTGACAGGGGGTGGATATCGCCCCTCCTTCACTCCAGACAGCCATGCCGAGCGACTGATGGGAACATGCGCCAGAACCGTACGCAGGGGCCAGAGCGCCAGTTCGTAGTTCGGGATGGCCTGTCTGTGTGCGGCTGGACGAATCTGTTGACTGCGCTCCGTCGAAGTAAGGAGGGTCGAGGCAGCTTCACCACGAAGATTTTGATAGGCGCTTTCGCGCGGATCGAGATGAGTTTCGAGGATGGTCATGTTGTTTAGTCTGGACCCCGGATGATTCAATGGGGTCCAGCGATGCGCATCCTAGTTATTTTTCCGCGTGAATCAAGAGCCAGAATTTTGAACTTGTAGATCTCCGTAGTCCCTTGTTGGCGTAGGCAGGAAAACGCAGGAAAAAGAGTAGGTCCCACTGTGCTCAACGCGCAACAGAATCGCGCACCTACGCACGCCGGGATCTCATTGCGATGACGTTGGATGCGCCAGAAATACCGTCAAAGAGAGATGACAGACGCTTACCAAGAGCGTCGAATGCGACTGCCTGCTCAGCCTCGCGCCTGTCGCGGATGTAGATGCGGGACATGCGGCTTTGCAGTTTGTGATTGAGGCACTCGTCGATCACGTCGTTGCTGATTCCGAGTTGCGCCATGGTGGTCGCGGCAGTTCTGCGCAGATCGTGTGCGGTCCATCTTCCGCCAGTGAGGCTGAGTGAATCAGTTTCCTTGGTGCGGCCAGAGAGGCGCTTATCGGCCGGGCGTTGGCGATCTGCCAGCTGTTTGCCAAAAGACTTGATGCAGACAGGGCCGTCTCGCTTCGTGTTCGGAAAAACCCATGGAACGATTTGCCCCTGGTCGTCCACGATCCTCAGATCTGCAAGGGCCTGGAAGTGATGTAGTGCGAAGCTGGATAGATGAATGGTGTGAGGCCGCTGGTTCTTGGTTTCGGGCAGATGCCATTTCCTGGCATCCAGATCGATATCCTCCCAGCGCGCACCCATCAGCTCGCCGACACGACAGCCAGTCGCGAGAATGAGCCAGACCGCGTGCATGCTGTGCGTGCTCATGTTCGCGTTCGGCAGCTTCTCGCTGAGGGAACAGATTTCCTCCGCGGAAAGCACACGATCACGCTCCACATCAGTGCCTCCTGCATCTCGCTTCGTTACCGATTCGAGCGGGTTGAACGGGATGATCTCCCGGGCCACGGCGAAGCGAAGCATCTGTTTCATGCTGGCGAGCAGGACGTTGCAGGTGCGCAGCTTGCCCTCGGCCCGCACGCTGTCCAGGATCGCGAGCAGGTCGGACTTGCGGACGTCCTGAGCGGCAATGTCTCCAAGAGTGGGAAAGAGCCGGCGTTCAAACTGATCACGAATGTAGGCGCCACCGTCTTTGCGTCCGACCCTCTGGCCGTCCGATCGGGTGTGGGGGCGCAGCTCAACGCTGGCCCACTTTTCGAACAACTGACGGACAGTGACTCGTCTCTGTGCCTCCAGTGCAGCTTGGCGGTCTGCTTCCTCGGCCTCGCGGCGCAGTCGCTCATCCTCCAAGCGCTGGTCCCGCTGTTGCCGTTCCAGATGGGCGTGCAGATCCTTGATGCCGCTACGGTATAGCTCGGAGAGCTCGCACGCCTTGGCGTACGCATCGGCCAGCGTCAGACCATCTTTCCCCTTGGGGTGGTAAGGGCCGATTGGGAGGAACGGGCGCTTGCCTGCGGAGTCGGTGTAGCGGAAGTAGAAGAGGCGTTCGCCTCTCGGAGTGATGCGCCCAACGAAAACGCCTGCGCCGCGTTTGAATGGTTGCGTGAGCCATTGGTCCTTAGCCGCAGGCTTGGCCTGCATCCCCTTGTCCGTGATCACCGGTTTTCGCTCCTGTTGTGTTCGTGTCTGGTCACCGTTCGGTCACCGTTCCTGGCGCTCTGGTCACCGTTCGGTCACCGTTTCGCGCTGGCTTTAAGTGTACCGAGGCGAACCGTATTGGACTAATGTTTAAGCTAAGTCATTGATTCGTAATTATTTTTTCTGTCGTTCCGAAAATTGGATGAATTTCGTTGAACAACAGAAAACCGGTTTTGTATTGCATGGGGTGCAAGGGGTAGAAGGTTCGAATCCTTTCACACCGACCAATCGATACACAAAAGCCTCTGGGAAGTGATTCCTAGAGGCTTTTTCTTTTGCCAACAAAAAGGGCCGACAGCATGTCCTGTCAGCCCTGGCAGTGGCGTTGTGGGGTGTTACCAGGTCAGGCGCGGAAAGCCGGCAAGGTACCACATGATGAAGGCTGGAATCAGCACTGGCAGCGCCATGCCGACGAAGGCCACCGCCGTCATCAGAAAGGTACCAATCTGGGACAGCCAGTCGCGCGACAGCTCGATGAGGTCGACTTCCCAGAAGTGTTGATGTTGCTTCATGTTCCTGATGGGCTGTGTTGTGCGTTGGTGCCCAACGGTATCACGCCCGATACCGACATTTATAGCGGATTTGTGTCAATTTGAATCGCGGAATTGGCCGCGAAAGGCCGGGATGTTGAGGCCTTAGACGATGTCGACGTCATGCACCCCGAACTGGCCGCGTTGCCGGTCGGCAAAGAAGCGCTCCAGGGTTTCCTTGACGGTGCGAAAGGCAATCTCGTCCCAGGGAATCTCGTGCTCGGCGTAGAGCCGGGCCTCGATGGTTTCATGGCCGGGGTCGAAGCGGTCGCTCAGCAGGCGGGCCCGGTAGAACATGTGGACCTGACCGACGCGGGCGACATTGATGACCGAGAACAGGCCCTCCAGCGCGATCTGTGCGCCGGCTTCCTCCTCAGTCTCGCGCACCGCGCCCTGCGCGGTGGTTTCACCCAGCTCCATGAAGCCGGCCGGCAGCGTCCATTTGCCATAGCGCGGCTCGATATTGCGCTTGCATAGCAGGATCTTGTCGCCCCAGTAGGGCACGGTGCCGACCACGTTGAGCGGGTTCTCGTAGTGGACGGTGGCGCAGGCCGGGCAGATGGCGCGTTCGCGTGTATCCCCGTCGTCGGGGAGGCGGTAGACCACGGCGATGCCGCAGTTGCGGCAGTGTTTGATCGGACTGCGTTGCATGATGCCGCAGTGTAGTCAAGAAAACGCCGCGGCTGGCAGAGCCAGTCCGCGGCGAGTCAGTCTTGGCGCCAGCCAGCCGTTGCGACGATGTCAGACCACCTGGAGTCGGATCGGTGCCAGCCCGGTCACGCCGCCCTCGAGTGTGTCACCGGCCACCACGGCAGCAACACCTTCGGGCGTGCCGGTGTAGATCAGGTCCCCGGGGCGCAGCTCCCAGGCGGTGCTCAGGTGTTCGATGATCTCGCCGATGTTCCAGATCAGCTTGTCCAGGTTGCTGCGCTGGCGGTCCTGGCCGTTGACCTGCAGCCAGATGTCTGCGTGCTCGATGTCGCCGGCGGCGGCGGCCGGGGTGATGGGGCCGATCGGTGCGGCCTCGTCAAAAGTCTTGCCGATGCACCACGGGCGGCCTTGTTTCTTCTGCTCGCCCTGCAGGTCGCGCCGGGTCATGTCCAGGCCCACGGCGTAGCCCCAGATGTGCTTCTTGGCGTCGGCGGCCTTGATGTTCTTGCCGCCGGTGCCGATGCAGGCCACCAGCTCGATCTCGTGGTGGAAGTCCTGGGTCAGGCTGGGGTAGTGCAGGGTACCGGTCTGGCCCGGCTCCAGCACGAGGGCCGTGTCCGCCGGCTTGATGAAGAAGAAGGGCGCCTCGCGGCCGGTGAAACCCATCTCCTGCGCATGGGCCACGTAGTTGCGGCCGACGCAGTAGATGCGGTTGACGGGAAAACGGTCGGAACCGCCCACGACGGGAACGGAGACCGGGGCCGGTGCGGCGATGACGTAACTCATGCGAGCCTTTCTTCCTTGTGGATGCCCAGGGCCTGAGGCACCGGGCGGTCTGAGAGACGGGACAGCACGCACCCTGCAGTCGACTGCAGCCGCAGTGTCTGCCGGGACGGCATGACGTGAGGGGCGCGTGCTTCGAAAGCGTATCGTACCGGCCCTGGCGGACGGTCGATGTACGCAGTCTCCGCATCCTCGACCACATGGGGCCGTGCCGGCGAAATAGCGCCAGGGCTGGCGATCGAGGCCGGTCATGCGGTGGGGGGCGACCAGCGGGGGACATCGGGTTTTCCCCGGGGCAGGGTGCGACTAAACTTGCGCGCAAGCCGGCACCCAGCGGCGCATCCCATCCTTGCCAACCCGTTTCGTATGCCCAACAGCTTTCACTTCCAGCAAGCGCCCGGTCACCTGATACGCCGCGCCCAGCAGCTTGCCGTGGCCATCTTCATGGAAGAGACGGCAGTGTTCGACATCACGCCGGTCCAGTTTGCCATCCTCAGCGCGCTGATCGAGACGCCCGGTGCCGACCAGGTGACGCTGGCCGGACGGGTGGCGTTCGATCCGGCCACCTCCGGCTCGGTCATCGGCCGGCTGGAGGCCAAGGGCCTGGTGCGGCGCGAGGCTGATGCGCGCGACCGCCGTCGCAAACTGCTGTGGGTCACCCCGGAGGGCGAGCGCACGGTGCGCGAGATGCGGCGCGCCGTAATGCGGGCCCAGACCCGCATCGTGGGGCCGCTGGCGGAGAACGAGCGCGAGCAGTTCATGCAGCTGCTGGACAAGCTCGTGGCCGGGCATGAAAAGGAATAACCCCCAGGCTTTGGCGTCGGTACGGGTTCCGGGTAGTTGTCGCGAAACGCCGTGGAACCGGCTTTGCGGGGTCACCGACGCTGCCCCCGCGAGGGGGAGGACAGTTACACGAAGTGAACGGTCAACGGGGGTGTCTCACGATTTCGTCAAAAGGGTGAAGTGCTCCACCACCGGTGGGGCGGCAAAGTAGGGGCCGACGATGGCACGCCACTCGGCAAAGGCTGGCGACTGGCGGAAGTGCACCGTGTGGTCTTCCAGCGTGTCCCAGAAGATCATCAGCAGGTAGCGCTGCGGGTGCTCGACGCCTTTGTTGACCTTGAAGCCGCGGAACCCGCGTGCCTTGCTGATCACGCTGTCCAGGCCGCGCTGAATGGCCTCCTCGAAGGCGTCGTGCTGGTCGGGATGGATGCGGATGTCGGCGACTTCCAGAATCATGGTGGGCTCCTGAGGGTGCAAATGCGGTGCTACGCGGCGCCGGGCGGCGAGCCTGCGTCGAGGTCGAGCGCCTCGTGTGAAAAGAGCTGCAATGTATTGCGGCCGGCAGCCTTGGCCTGGTACATCGCGAGATCGGCCTGCTTCAGCAGTTCCGCCACACCCTGCTGCGGGCCCAGGAAGAGTGTGGCGCCGATGCTGGGCGTGTTGCGGACGGTGTGGCTGCCGAGCTGGTAGGGCTCGTTGAGGCTGGCCAGAATCTTTTGACCGACCGACACGGCCTGCTCGCGGGCCTTGGGGCCGTTGATGCTGAGCTCCTGCAGCAGCACCACGAATTCGTCGCCGCCCAGTCGCGCCACCGTATCGGCTTGGCGCACGCAGCCCTGCAGCCGTCGCGCGACCTGTTGCAGCAGCAGGTCGCCGATGTCATGGCCCAGCGTGTCGTTGAG
>CALRMF020000052.1:0-12858 GCA_943369035.1 Curvibacter sp. AEP1-3 | reverse complement strand
GACCGAAGACGGTGCGATCCAGCTGGCCGATGGCCAGCAGTACGGGCACCGTGAGCTTGGGCAGCTCGTCGTAGGTGGGGCCCTCGTAGATCATCTGGTAGGTCAACGCCGAGACGTGGGCATAGCGCGGGTACTCGGGGCTGCGCTGCACACGCGAGAACTGCTCGACGAAGCGCTCGAACTCGGGGCGGTAGTTGTCCTTGAAATAGCTCTTGATGAAGGCGCGGTAGCTGGTGGTGGTCTGCGCCATCTCCAGCTTGAGCAGATTCGCGGTCTGCTGCGGCGGGATGGCCGGCACGTAGTCTTCCAGGCCCAGCGGGTTCTCCAGCACCAGCGCCGCCACGCGGTCCGGGTAGCGGCGGGCGAAGTGCACGCCCAGCATGCCGCCCATGCTGTTGGCAACGATGGCCACGCGGCCCACCTTCAGGTGGTCGAGCACGCGCACGGTGTTGTCGGCCAGCATGGCAAAGGTGTAGCGAATCTCGGGCTTCGTGGACTTGCCAAAGCCGATCTGGTCCAGTGCGATCACGCGGTAGCCCTGCGCCGACAGCGTGCGCAGGGTGTTGGCCCAGTAGTCGGCACCGAAGTTCTTGCCGTGGAACAGCACCACGGTGCGGCCATTGGCGCCAGCCGTGGGCTGCACGTCCATGTAGGCCATGCGCACCAGCTGGCCCTGTAGTTCGAACTGCAGGTACTGCACCGGATACGGATAGACCCAGCCCTCCATCGCCGCCCCCAGCGGTTCGGCGGCATCGTAGTTGGGCGCTTCAGCCGCCGTGACGGGTGCCGCCTGTTGGGTGGCACAGCCGCCCAACACGACCGCAGCAGACAGAAATAGACCGGAAATCAGGACGCGTGATGTCATATGTCTCTCGTGTTGTGTTGTTAGAAAAACGCGAGGCCAGTCTAGCGCAGACCCGTCAATTTCGCATTGGTCATGTGTCCGCCAAACCGGGGATGAAAAAACCCGCCACCTGCTCACGCAGGGGGCGGGCTGACCATTTGCTCAGACGCGACTCAGGCCACCTGGAAATTGGAGATTTCCTGATGCAGCAGCTCGGCCTGCCGCTTCAGCGATTCAGCGGCCGCTGTGGTCTGTTCGGCCAGCGCCGCGTTCTGCTGCGTCGAGCGGTCCAGCTCCTGCACCGAGCGGTCGACCTGCTCGACGCCGATCGACTGCTCGCGCGACGCGGTTGCCACGTCGGCCAGCAGGCGGCTGATGTGTTCGGCGTTGGAAACCAGCTCGTTCATCGTCGAGCCGGCCTCGCGCACGATCTTCGTGCCGCCGCCGATCTGCTCGACGCTCGTGGTGATGAGGTCCTTGATCTCCTTGGCAGCGCCGGCACTGCGCTGCGCCAGCTGGCGCACTTCGCTAGCCACCACGGCAAAGCCACGGCCTTGCTCGCCGGCGCGTGCGGCCTCGACCGCGGCGTTCAGGGCCAGGATGTTGGTCTGGAAGGCAATCCCGTCAATGACGCCGATGATGTCGTTGATCTTGGCGGACGAGGCATGGATGCCCTCCATCGTGCCGACCACCTCGTTGATCACCTCGCCACCACGCTGCGCCGTCTTGGCGTTGTCGGCAGCGAACTTGGCGGCCTGGCTCACGGTGGAAGCGGTGGCCGCCACCGTGGAATTCATCTGCTCCATGGCCGAGGCCTGCTGTTCCAGTGCGGCGGCCGAGGCCTCGGTACGGGCCGAGAGATCCGTGCTGGCAGAGGAAATCTCACGGCTCGCGGTCTGCAGCTCCGTGGCGCCATGCCGCACCCGCGTGATGAGGTGGTTCAGCGACCGGTACAGGTTCTGCATGTTCACGATCAGCTGGGCGGGCTCGTCGTGGCCCCAGGGCTTCTCGGGGCAGTGGCGCAGGTCGCCATGCGACAGCTGGTCCAGGTGCTGGCTGATCACCTGCAGGCCGCCGCGGTTGACGCGGAAGAAGGCCACGAAGAAATAAGCTGGAATCAGCAAGCCGATGACCACGACAATCGCTGCAATCTGCAGGCGCTTCTGCGTCGCCTGACGCAGGTCGTCGAGGTAGATGCCCGACCCGATGACCCAGCCCCAGGGCTCAAAGCCCATCACGTAGGAAATCTTCTCTACCGGCTTTTCGCTGCCCGGCTTGGGCCACATGTAGGGCACAAAGCCCTTGCCTTCCCGGCGCACCTGGTCGACAAAGCCGCGGAAGAGGAAGAAGCCGGTCGGGTCCTTCACATCCGCCACCATCTGGCCGTCCAGCTTGGTATTGATGGGATGCATCACCACCCGTGGCTCCATGTCATTGATCCAGAAGTACTCCTGCTGGTCGTAGCGCAGCGTCGACACGGCAGCCTTGGCGCTGGCCTGGGCCTGCTCACGCGTCAAGGCGCCCGACTTCTCCTGCTCGTAAGCCCATTGCAGCACGCCGTGCGCCACCTCCACATGCTGGCGCGTGGCATCCTGACGCGAGCGGTACAACTGGTTTTCTTCGTCGTACAGCAGCCAGCCCAAGGTGCCCAGCACCGGAAGCAGGAAGGCCAGCGAGATCAGGATGGCCTTGGAGGTGAAGCGCAGGTTGCGCATCAGCACAACGCCAGGCGCCCAGATACCGTGTGCCCCGTACGCAGAGTGCGCGATGGATGTCGCCGTGTTGGACATGCTAATTAAATCCAAAATACAAGAAACCGTAAAACCAATAAATATATCCCGGAAACCCACTGGCCATCAATCAAAGGCCGCATCAATCCGCCTCATCACGCTGACTTTCGTCGTAGATACAACGGCTTTGCCATGAAGCGCGGAGCCGTTTTCCTCGCCCTGTGATCTACCTCCAAAAAGCAAAAACCCGCCTCCTGCAAGCGCAGGAACCGGGTCTCGCATTGGCGCTGCAGCCGGTCACCCGGCCACTCTGACACTCAGGCCTTCTCGAAGCTGAACTGCCCCGGATGGCGCACCGGGTCGGTGTCGACCACGATGCTGTCCTTGGGCACGAACTTGCCTTCCAGCAGCAGCTTGGACAGCGGGTTCTCGATGCGCTGCTGGATGGCGCGCTTGAGCGGTCGGGCGCCGAACACCGGGTCGAAACCGACCTTGGCCAGTTCGCCCAGTGCCTTGTCGGACACCTGCAGCTCCAGCTCCATCTTCGCCAGCCGGTCCTGCAGCTGCTGCAACTGGATCTTGGCGATGCTGGCGATGTGCAGTGCGTCCAGGCCGTGGAAGACCACCGTCTCGTCGATGCGGTTCAGGAACTCGGGGCGGAAGTGGTTCTTCAGCTCGCCCCAGACCGCGTCCTTGATGTCGTCATAGCTCTCGCCCACCATGCTCTGGATCAGGTGCGAGCCGATGTTGCTGGTCATCACGATCACCGTGTTCTTGAAGTCCACGGTGCGACCCTGGCCGTCGGTCAGGCGGCCGTCGTCCAGCACCTGCAGCAGCACGTTGAACACGTCCGGGTGGGCCTTCTCCACCTCGTCGAGCAGCAGCACGCTGTAGGGCTTGCGACGCACGGCTTCGGTCAGGTAGCCGCCCTCCTCGTAGCCCACGTAGCCGGGCGGCGCGCCGATCAGGCGGGCCACGGAATGCTTCTCCATGAACTCGCTCATGTCGATGCGCACCAGATGGTCCACACTGTCGAACAGGAAACCGGCCAGCGCCTTGCACAGCTCGGTCTTGCCCACGCCGGTGGGGCCGAGGAACAGGAAGGAGCCGGTCGGGCGGTTCGGGTCGGACAGGCCAGAGCGTGAACGGCGGATGGCGTTGGCCACGGCGCTGATGGCCTCGTCCTGGCCCACCACGCGCTCGTGCAGCTTGGTTTCCATCTGCAGCAGCTTGTCTTTTTCGCCCTGCATCATCTTGGCCACGGGAATGCCGGTGGCGCGGCTCACCACTTCGGCAATTTCTTCCGCGCCCACCTGTGTGCGCAGCAGCTTGTTGCCGCTGGCACCTTCGCCTGCGGCCTCCTTGGCCTGGGCTTCGTTCAAGCGCTTTTCCAGCTCGGGCAGCTTGCCGTACTGCAGCTCGGACACCTTGGCAAAATCGCCCTTGCGAGTCAGTTCGCCGATGCGGGCCTTGAGTTTTTCGATCTCTTCGCGCACGTGCTGGCTGCCCTGGGCCTGGGCCTTCTCGGCTTTCCAGATCTCCTCCAAGTCGGCAGCTTCCTTCTGCAGGGTCTTGATCTCGTCCTCGATCAGCGCCAAGCGCTTCTGCGAGGCCTCGTCCTTTTCCTTCTTGATCGCCTCGCGCTCGATCTGCAGCTGGATCAGGCGGCGGTCCAGCTTGTCCATGACTTCGGGCTTGGAGTCGATCTCGATCTTGATCTTGGCCGCGGCTTCGTCGATCAGGTCGATGGCCTTGTCGGGCAGGAAGCGGTCGGTGATGTAGCGGTGGCTCAGCTCGGCGGCAGCCACGATGGCCGGGTCGGTGATGTCCACGCCGTGGTGCACCTCGTACTTCTCCTGCAGACCGCGCAGGATGGCGATGGTCTGTTCCACCGTGGGCTCGTCCACCAGCACCTTCTGGAAGCGGCGCTCCAGCGCGGCGTCCTTCTCGATGTACTTGCGGTATTCGTCCAGCGTGGTGGCGCCGATGCAGTGCAGCTCGCCACGCGCCAGCGCGGGCTTGAGCATGTTGCCGGCGTCGATGGCGCCTTCGGCCTTGCCAGCGCCCACCATGGTGTGGATCTCGTCGATGAAAAGGATGATGCGGCCTTCGTCCTGCGCCACTTCCTTCAGCACGGACTTCAAGCGCTCCTCGAACTCGCCGCGGTACTTGGCACCGGCCAGCAGGCCCGCCATATCCAGCACCAGCACGCGCTTGTCGCGCAGGGTCTCGGGCACTTCGCCGTTGACTATGCGCTGCGCCAGGCCTTCGACGATGGCGGTCTTACCCACGCCGGGCTCACCGATCAGCACCGGGTTGTTCTTGCTGCGGCGCTGCAGCACCTGGATGGCGCGGCGAATTTCGTCGTCGCGGCCGATCACCGGGTCGAGCTTGCCGGAGCGGGCGCGCTCGGTCAGGTCCAGGGTGTATTTCTTCAGCGCTTCGCGCTGGCCTTCGGCCTCGGGGCTGTCCACCTTCTCGCCTCCGCGGACGGCATCAATGGCGCTCTCCAGGCTCTTGCGCGTCAGGCCGTTGCTGCGCGCCAGTTCGCCCACGGCGGCCTTGCTGTCAGCCAGTGCCAGCAGGAAGAGCTCGCTCGCCACGTACTGGTCGCCACGCTTGATGGATTCCTTCTCGGCCGCCTGCAGCAGGGTGACCATGTCGCGGCCCACCTGCACCTGCTCCTGCCCTTCGACCTGCGGCAGCTTCTTCACAGCATCCTCGGCCGCCTTCAGCAGGCTCGCCACGTTCACGCCGGCGCGCTGCAGCAGCGCCTTGGGGCCGTCCTGCTGGCGCAGCATGGCCACCAGCAGGTGGGCCGGCTCGATGTAGGCGTGGTCGTTGCCGATGGCCAGGGTCTGGGCTTCGCCGAGTGCTTCCTGGAACTTGGTGGTGAGTTTGTCGATCCGCATGAAATCCTCCGGTTGCACCGCAGCTAAGGTGCCCTGACCGAATTTCAAGGGATGGGAGCGAAAAGCCGTTTGACCGAAGTCAAATCAGGCGCATCCAGCAGCGCTGCGCCGGACGCCGGGAGGGTATTCAGTTGCCGCTGTTGGAGGACCGGATGCCCCACTTGGCGAGCGCGGTATCGTCGCTCACGCGGGCATCCACCCAGCGTGCGCCCTCCGGCGTCTGCTCCTTCTTCCAGAACGGCGCCTGGGTCTTGAGGTAGTCCATCAGGAACTCGCAGGCCTGGAAGCTCTCACCGCGGTGCGCCGAGGTGACGATCACCAGCACGATCTGGTCCAGCGGCTGCAAGGGACCGACGCGGTGGATGACGCGAGCGCCGTAGATGTCGAAGCGCTGGAAGGCCTCGTCGATCATGGCCTCGATGGCCTTCTCGGTCATGCCCGGGTAGTGCTCCAGTTCCATGGCGCTGACGCTCTGGCCATCGTTGCGGTCCCGCACGGTGCCGATGAAGGTGCAAACGGCACCAACGCGCTTGTCCTGCGCCCGCAGGTCCGCGATCTCGGCATTGACGTCGAAGTCCTGGGTCTGGATGGAGACACGGCTGCCCATGTCAGCCTCCAGTCACGGGAGGGAAAAAGGCAACTTCACAGTTCTCCGACAGTGCCGCGCCCTCCTCGCTCATGACTTGGTTCAACGCCATGCGCACGGCACGGCCGCGCGCCAGGCTCTCGGCATGGGCACCGCTGCGGGCGATGAGCTCGTCGCGCAACGCACCGAGCGTGGTCGCCGCGGTATCCAGCTGCTCGCTGCCAGTGCCGATGCGCTCGCGGATGGAAGCAAAGTACTTGACGTTGACCTTCATGCCAGCCACTCCGCAAAGGCAATGAACTGTACCGTGTCGCCACGGGCAATGGGGGTCCCCGGCGGGTTGTCCACCACGCCGTCGCCCCAGACGGCCGAGGTCAGTACGCCCGAGCTCTGGTTGGGGTACAGCTCCAGCCCCCCGGCGGCATTGCGGCGCACACGCAGGAACTCGCGTCGCTTGTCGGCCTTGGGCCAGTCGAAATGTGCCGGCAGGGCCATGCGCACCGGCGTCAGTTGCGTCACGCCCTGCAGCTTGAGCAGGAAGGGGCGCACCAGCACCATGAACGTCAGGAAGCTGGCCACCGGATTGCCGGGCAGGCCGGCAAAGTGGCAGGCGTTGCGCGGGTCACGCTGGGTTGCGTCACCGCGGTAAATCTTGCCGTAGGCAAACGGCTTGCCCGGTTTGATGGCGATCTGCCACAAGTCGAGCTCGCCAAGTTGCTGCACAGCCGGCTTGATGTGGTCTTCCTCACCCACCGACACGCCGCCGCTGGTGAGGATCAAATCGTGCTGTTGTGCCGCCTCGCGCAGGGCGTCGAGCGTGGCGTCCCGGCGGTCGGGCACGATGCCGTAGTCGGTCACCTCGCAACCCAGGCGCTGCAGCAAGGCGCGCAGGAAGAAGCGGTTGGAGTTGTAGATGGCGCCCGGCGGCATCTGCTCGGGCGCGATGTCGCCCGGCATCACCAGCTCGTCGCCGGTGGAGAACAAGGCCACGCGCGGTCGGCGCACCACCGACAGCGTGCTCATGCCTATACTGGCCGCCAGACCAAGTGCAGCGGGCGTGAGACGCTCCCCTTTTGAGAGCACCACAGCACCGCAGGTGACGTCCTCGCCGGCGCGACGGATCGACTGGCCGACACGCGGCTGGGCATTGATGCGCACCTGGTTGCCCTCGGCCAGCGCCTCGCACTCTTCCTGCATGACGATGGCGTCGGCCCCGGCCGGTACCGGCGCACCGGTGAAGATGCGCGCTGCCGTACCGGGTTGCAGCGGCGTGCCGCTGGCACCGGCGGGAATACGCTGCGACACCGACAACACCACACCCGGCGCGACGTCGGCACAGCGCACGGCGTAGCCGTCCATGGCACTGTTGTCCTGCGGCGGCACGTGCAGCGCGGAGACGATGTCGCGCGCCAGCACGCGGCCATCGCCATCGAAGGTGGTGACCTCGTCGACGCCAGGCAGCGCCTCGGCATGGGCCAGCAGTTCAGTCAGCGCATCGTCCAGCGCTTTGAGGGGGGCACGGGGGGCGTTCATGACAATTACTTAACCAAGCAGAATGGGCTTCATCGCGAAACGCCGTGGAACCGGCTTCGCCGGGCCACTGGCGTTGCCCCCTGCAAGGGGGGTGGAGGAGCGACACGAAGTGCGCGCAGCCTGGGGGTGTTCCATGTCAGTCATACAGCTCAGGACTGTAGTCGAAGCGCTCGCCATGGGCCAGCAGCCAGTCGGCCATGGCCCCAGCGTCATTGAGGTCGAGCACCTCCAGGCCCGTGGCCTGTGGCAGCTGGGCTGGCAACTCGGTGGCAATGGCCGCAATAAAGGGGTCGTGCGGATAAAGCGCCGGCTTGGCGACTGCCGCACGCCAGACCTCGATCTTGTGCAGATTGCTGTCGCGAAAGCCGTCGACCAGCACCCAGTCCACGCCGTCGTACAACTCGGCAATCAACTGGTGCACCGTCAATTCCACCGGCTGCTCGAACTCGCGCATCAGCGCCAGGCGCTGGCGGGAGGCAATGACCACCTCGAAGGCACCGGCTTCGCGGTGGCGCCAGCTGTCCTTGCCCGGATGGTCGATGTCGAAACTGTGGTGGGCGTGCTTGACGACCGAGACGCGCTGGCCCCGCGCCTTCAGTGCCGGGATCAGGCGCTCCACCAGCGTGGTCTTGCCTGCCCCCGAGTAGCCTGCGAAGCCGGCAACTTTCATGGCCAACTCCTCAGGATGCTACGTTCTTGATAGCTACTCACGCCCATTCCGCGGGGGCCAGATGCCAAAATCACTTGCAATGGGCAGTGATGTAATTTTTGATTACCTGCACATCGGCATCCAGCACGGTGACGCGCTTGGGCAGGTTCTCGATGCCTTCGAACTTGGCCGGCCGCTCGGGTTCGCGCCCCAGCGCTTCGACGATGGTCGCCGCGAACTTGATCGGCAACGCCGTTTCCAGCACGATCATCGGCACGCCCGCCTGCGGGTACTCGCGCGCCACCTTCACGCCGTCGGCGGTGTGGGTGTCGATCATCACGCCGAAGCGCTGGAAGGTGTCGCGGATGGTGGCCAGGCGATCGGCATGGGTGCTCTTGCCGCTCACGAAGCCGTACCTGGCGCGCGCCTGGTTGAAGGCCGGGTCGGCGCTGAGGTCGAACCGCCCCGCCTTGCCGAGTTGCTCGCCGAACAGCGCCTTGACCTTGGTGCCATCGCGGCCCAGCAGGTCGAACACGAAACGCTCGAAGTTCGATGCCTTGGAGATGTCCATCGATGGGCTGGAGGTCTCGAAGGTATCGGCACTACCCCGCACGCGGTAGATGCCGGTGCGGAAGAACTCGTCGAGCACATCGTTCTCGTTGGTGGCCACCACCAGCTTGTCGATCGGCAGGCCCATCATGCGCGCCACGTGGCCGGCGCAGACGTTACCGAAGTTGCCCGAGGGCACGGTGAAGCTGACCTTCTCGCTGTTGTTCTTGGTGGCCTGGAAATAGCCGGCGAAGTAGTACACCACCTGGGCGACCAGGCGCGCCCAGTTGATGGAATTGACGGTGCCGATCTTGTACTGGCGCTTGAAGGCCAGGTCGTTGGAGACCGCCTTGACGATGTCCTGGCAGTCGTCGAACACACCCTTGATCGCCAGGTTGTGGATGTTGGCATCCTGCAGGCTGAACATCTGCGCCTGCTGGAACGGGCTCATGCGGCCGTGCGGGCTGGTCATGAAGACGCGCACGCCCTGCTTGCCGCGCATGGCGTATTCGGCCGCACTGCCGGTGTCGCCGCTGGTGGCACCCAGGATGTTGAGTTCCTCGCCGCGGCGGCGCAGCTCGTACTCGAACAGGTTGCCCAGCAGCTGCATGGCCATGTCCTTGAAGGCCAGCGTGGGACCGTTGGACAGCGCCTCGAGGTAAAGGCCGTCTTCCAACTTCTTCAGCGGCACGATGGCCGGCGTGCCGAACACCTCCGCGGTGTAGGTCTTGCGGCAGAGGGCGCGCAGGTCATCGGCCGGGATGTCGTCGATGTAGAGCAACAGGATCTCGAAGGCCAGGTCGGCATACGGCAGGCTGCGCCAGCGGGTCAGCGTGGCGTCGTCCACCTGCGGGTAGGACTCGGGCAGGTACAGGCCGCCGTCGGGCGCCAGGCCCTCGAGCAGGATTTCGCAGAAGCGCTTGCGGTCCGCATGGCCGCGGGTCGATACGTACTTCATCCGGCCAGCTCTTCCTTGCGGATGCGCACGATGGGCGCCAGCACGGTCTTGAGCGCCTGCAGCTTGGCAAGCGCGTCATTCATGGTGCCCTCGCGCGCGTCATGCGTGAGGATGATGAGGTCAGTCTGCGTGGAACCTTCACCGCCCACTTCGTCCGCCTCGCGCTGCAGCACGGCATCAATGCTGATGCCAGCCTCGGCCAGGATGCCGGTGACCTTGGCCAGCACGCCGGCCTCGTCGGCCACGCGCAGGCGCAGGTAGTAGCTCGTCACCACCTCGCTCATCGGCAGCACCGGCACATTGCTCATGGCGTCGGGCTGGAAGGCCAGGTGCGGCACGCGGTTGAGCGGGTCGGCGGTGTGCAGGCGGGTGATGTCCACCAGGTCGGCGATCACGGCGCTGGCGGTCGGCTCCGAGCCGGCGCCCTTGCCGTAGTACAGCGTGGTGCCGACGGCGTCGCCGTTGACCACCACGGCGTTCATCGCGCCTTCCACATTGGCCAGCAGACGCTTGGCCGGAATCAGGCTCGGGTGCACGCGCAGCTCGATGCCCTTGGCAGTGCGCTTGGTGATGCCCAGCAGCTTGATGCGATAGCCCAGCTGCTCGGCATAACGGATGTCCTGCGCGCCCAGCTTGGTGATGCCTTCCACATAGGCCTTGTCGAACTGCACCGGGATGCCATAGGCAATGGCCGACATCAGCGTCGCCTTGTGCGCCGCGTCCACGCCTTCGATGTCGAAGGTCGGGTCGGCTTCGGCATAGCCCAGGCGTTGCGCTTCCTTGAGCACGACATCGAAGTCCAGCCCCTTGTCGCGCATCTCCGACAGGATGAAGTTGGTGGTGCCGTTGATGATGCCGGCGATCCACTGGATGCGGTTGGCGGTCAGGCCCTCGCGCAGCGCCTTGATGATCGGGATGCCACCGGCGACCGCGGCCTCGAAGGCCACCATCACGCCCTTGGCAGACGCGGCGGCAAAGATCTCGGTGCCATGCACGGCCAGCAGCGCCTTGTTGGCGGTGACCACGTGCTTGCCGGCCGCAATGGCTTCGAGCACCAACTGCTTGGCAATGCCATAGCCGCCGATGAGTTCGACCACGATGTCGATCTCGGGGTTGGCAATGACGGCGCGGGCATCGTTGACCACCTTCACGTCGGCGCCAACGATGGACTGGGCACGCGCCACGTCGAGGTCGGCCACCATGGTGATTTCGATGCCGCGACCGGCGCGGCGCTGGATTTCTTCCTGGTTGCGTTTGAGCACGTTGAAGGTGCCACTGCCCACGGTGCCGATGCCCAACAGGCCTACTTGTATCGGTTTCATCACAGCTTTCTTCTCTTGCAAAAATCTCGTTGCGGCTCAGGCCGCCTGGCGCGCCAGCTCTTCGGTACCGGCCCGCTTGCGCCAGCCCTCCAGGAAGCGCGCAATGCGGTTGATGGCTTCGCGCAGATCGTCCTCATGTGGCAGGAAGACGATGCGGAAGTGCTGGTTGTCCGGGTAGTTGAAACCCGAGCCCTGCACCAGCATGACCTTGGTCTCCTCCAGCAGCTCAAGGAAGAACTGCTTGTCGTCCTTGATCGGATAGATCGCCGGGTCCAGGCGTGGGAACATGTAGAGCGCCGCCTTGGGCTTCACACAGCTCACGCCCGGGATGGCGGTGATCAGCTCGTACGCCAGATCGCGTTGGCGGCGCAGGCGCCCCCCCTCGGCCACCAGGTCGTCGATGCTCTGGTAGCCGCCCAGCGCAGTCTGCACCGCGTACTGCCCCGGCACGTTCGGGCACAGGCGCATGTTGGTGAGCATGTTCAGGCCTTCGATGTAGTCCTTGGCGGCCTTCTTGTCACCCGTCAGCACCATCCAGCCGGCGCGGTAACCGCAGGAGCGGTAGGCCTTGGACAGGGAGTTGAAGGTGAGCGTCAGCACGTCACCACTCAGGGTGGCCATGGGCGTGTGCTGGACGCCGTCGTAAAGCACCTTGTCATACACCTCGTCGGCCAGGATCACCAGCCCGTGCTCACGTGCGATCTGCACGATGCCGCGGAGCAGGTCGTCCGAGTACAGCGCGCCGGTCGGGTTGTTCGGGTTGATGACCACGATGCCCTTGGTGCGCGGCGTGATCTTGGCGCGAATGTCGTCCAGGCTGGGCATCCAGCCGTTGGCCTCGTCGCACAGATAGTGCACCGGCTTGCCGCCCGACAGGCTGACCGCGGCGGTCCACAGCGGGTAGTCGGGCGCCGGTACCAGCATCTCGTCGTCGTCGTTGAGCAGCGCGTTGGTGGCCATCACGATCAGCTCGCTGGCACCGTTGCCGAGGTAGATGTCGTCCAGCGTGACGCCCTTGATGCCCTGTTTCTGCGTCTCGTGCATCACCGCCTTGCGCGCGGCGAAGATGCCCTTGCTGTCGGAGTAGCCGGCCGAATTGGGCAGGTTGCGCACCATGTCCTGCTGGATTTCCTCCGGGGCATCGAAGCCGAACGGCGCCATGTTGCCGATGTTGAGCTTGATGATCTTCTGCCCCTCGTCCTCCATCTTGCGGGCACGATCCATGATGGGGCCGCGGATGTCGTAGCAGACATTAGCCAGCTTGTCCGATTTGCGTATGGTCTTCAAAGTCCCTCCGGGCGGCGTAAAACGAGGCGAAACCTATAATTTGACCACAGTTCGCCCTCTCTCATGAAACTCCAACCCGACAAATCAGACGTCCAGACCATCAGCGGCTACGGCCCGGACTGGATTGGCCTGAACGGCGAAAAATTCACCACCAGTCTGGTGGTCGGCTCCCGCGGCGAGCGCTTCGCCTGGGACTGCCCGCGCTTTGACGCGCTGGGGCCGCAACACTTTGCCCGCCTCGCGGAACTGCAGCCCGAGCTGGTGCTGTTCGGCAGCGGCCAGCAACTGCGTTTTCCGCGTCCCGCCTGGCTGCAGGCCCTGGTGGCGCAGCGCATCGGCGTCGAGACCATGGACACTGCCGCTGCCTGCCGCACCTACAACATCCTTGCGGGCGAAGGCCGCCACGTCGTCGCCGCCTTGCTACTGGAAAGCCCTTAGCGCAGCGCCCGGCAAGGTTATCGTTTTCAAGGTAAAATTGATAAATTGAG
>CALRMF020000051.1:0-12873 GCA_943369035.1 Curvibacter sp. AEP1-3 | reverse complement strand
GGAATCCAGCCATGCCGTAGCCTATGCCATGAAACTCGCCAAAACGATGCGGCCGGACCAGTCCATTCTCGTCAGCCTTTCGGGCCGCGGCGACAAGGACATCGGCACCGTGGCCGACCTCAGCCAAGCCGACTTCTACTGCCGCCCCTCCTGCCGCGGCCAGTCGGTCAAAGGTGGCGCGACAGAACACATCGTGAAAGTTGCCAAATGAGCCGCATCGCTTCCACCTTTGCCGCGCTGCAGGCGCAGAAACGCAAGGCGTTGATCCCCTTTGTCACGGCCGGCTTTCCCTACCCCGACATCACGCCTGAGCTGATGCATGGCATGGTGGCGGCCGGCGCCGACGTCATAGAACTCGGTGTGCCCTTCTCCGACCCCAGCGCCGATGGCCCGGTGATCCAGGCCGCCGGTGACAAGGCCCTGGCCGCCGGCATCGGCCTGCGTCAGGTGCTGGAGATGGTGCGTGTCTTCCGCCAGCACAACAGCACCACCCCGGTGGTGCTGATGGGCTACGCCAACCCCATTGAGCGCTACAACCAACTGCATCAGGCCAGCAGTGACAACGCCTTCGCCCGCGATGCCGCGGCAGCCGGTGTCGACGGTGTGCTGGTGGTGGACTACCCGCCGGAAGAATGCACCGACTTTGCCGCCGCGCTGAAGGCCCACGGCCTGGACCTGATCTTCCTGCTGGCTCCCACCAGCACGGAGGAGCGCATGGCCCAGGTGGCACGCGTGGCCAGCGGCTATGTCTACTACGTCTCGCTCAAGGGCGTCACGGGGGCCGGCACACTGGACACGGGCGCCGTGGAAGCCATGCTGCCGCGCATCCGCCAGCACGTCAAAATCCCGGTCGGCGTGGGCTTCGGTATCCGTGACGCGGCTTCGGCCCGCGCGGTGGGTCGGGTGGCGGATGCGGTGGTGATCGGCAGCCGCATCATCCAGCTGATCGACCAGCAAGCACGCGACAAGGTCGTCCCGGCCGCCTCGGATTTTCTGCGCGAGATCCGGACGGCTTTGGATTCATAATCCAGCCTTTGCTGGAACACGGCAATTGGAATCTGACCCCCAATAAAGGATACGTCCCATGAGTTGGCTTGAAAAACTGCTGCCGCCCAAGATTCAGCACACCGACCCGGCCGACCGCCGCAGTGTGCCGGAGGGCCTGTGGACCAAGTGCCCGAGCTGCGAGAGCGTGCTCTACAAGACCGACCTGGAACAGAACCAGAATGTCTGCCCCAGCTGTGTCCACCACCACCGCATCGACGCCCGCGCCCGCCTCAACGCCTTCCTCGACAACGAAGGCCGCTATGAGATCGGCCAGGAAGTGGTGCCGGTCGATGCCTTGAAGTTCAAGGACAGCCGCAAGTACCCCGAGCGTCTGAAAGAGGCCATGGACGCCACCGGCGAAACCGACGCCCTGGTGGTGATGGGCGGTGCCGTGCACGGCATCAGCCTGGTGGCGGCGTGCTTCGAATTCAGCTTCATGGGCGGCTCCATGGGCTCGGTGGTCGGCGAGCGCTTCGTGCGCGGCGTCGAGACCGCCATCGAGCAGAAGGTGCCGTTCATCTGCTTCACCGCCACCGGTGGTGCACGCATGCAGGAAGGCCTGCTGTCGCTGATGCAGATGGCCAAGACCAATGCGGCACTGACGCATCTGGCCAAGAAGGGCCTACCCTACATCAGCGTGCTGACCGACCCGACCATGGGTGGCGTGAGCGCCGGCTTCGCCTTCCTGGGTGACGTGGTGATTGCCGAGCCGAAAGCCCTGATCGGTTTTGCCGGCCCACGCGTGATCGAGTCCACCGTGCGTGTGACCCTGCCTGAAGGTTTCCAGCGTGCTGAGTTCCTGCAGCAAAAGGGCGCCATCGATTTCATCTGCGACCGCCGCGACCTGCGCAAGACCATCGCCAGCACGCTGGCCATGCTGCAGCGCCAGCCGGCCGACGCCGTGATCTGACTGCAGAGCAGTCGCAACAAAAAAAGCCGGCTTAGCGCCGGCTTTTTCGTTTAAACCAAGGCCATCGCCTGCAAACTACCCAGCACGATGGCGGCCACCTGCAACAGCACCAGCAACACCAGCGGCGACAGGTCGATGCCACCCACCAGGGGCACGATGCGACGGATAGGCGCCAGCACCGGCGCCACCAGGCGCTGCACCACGTCGGCCATCACCGTGTGGGACTGCACCCAGGACAGCACCGCAAAGACGATCACCAACCCCGTCAGGCCTGAGATGGCCAGCCGCACCACGCCAAAGGCTGCCAGGATCAGCACCGAGACGTAGCTGGCGCCGAAGCTGGTGAACGCCCACAGCAGCGAAAACTGCGCCAGCTCGATCAGGAGCACGCCCACCAAGCTGGCGGTGTCCCAGCGCCCGGCTGCCGGCAGCACGCGGCGCAAGGGCAGCACCAGCCAGTCGGTCAGCGCGAAGACAAAGCGCCCCAACGGGTTGCCCGAGCGCGCCGACATGGGAATGCGCTGGTGCTGCATGTACAGGCGCAACAGGCACGCCCCGCCCACGACGCCGGCAATCACTTCGAGCAGCAGGGAAACGATCTGGAACAGCATGGGTCGGGCACAGGAGCAGGTCAATGGGGTCGCCAAATCATAGCGTCATTAAAATAGCGGGTTTTGGCCTTGCCGCACCGCGGTACCGATTCCGCGTCCTTCCATGTCTGAACACAACACCACTGCCGCCGCCCCTGCCCAGGATGAAAACCAGCTGATCGCCGAGCGGCGCGACAAGCTCAAGGCCATCCGCCAGCAGCAGGCTGAGGGCAAGGGCCCGGCCTTCCCCAACGACTTCAAGCCGGCCGACCGCGCTGCCGACCTGTTTGCCGCCCACGCCGGCCAGACCGCCGAAGGCCTGCAGGCCCAGGCCTGCCCGGCCAAGGTAGCCGGCCGCATGATGCTCAAGCGCGTCATGGGCAAAGCCAGCTTCGCCACGCTGCAGGACAGCACCGGCCGCATCCAGATTTACATCAAGCGCGACGAAGTGGGCGAAGAGGCTTACGAGGCCTTCAAGCACTGGGACCTGGGCGACATCGTGGCGGCCGAGGGCACGATGTTCAAGACCAAGACCGGCGAGCTCTCGATCCAGGCCACCGGCGTGCGCCTGCTGACCAAGAGCCTGCGCCCGATGCCGGACAAGTTCCATGGCATCCACGACCAGGAGGTCAAGTACCGCCAGCGCTATGTCGACCTGATGACCGACGAAGAGGCACGCAAGCGCTTCGTGGCACGCAGCAAGGCCGTGAGCTCGATCCGCGAGTTCATGGTCTCGCACGACTTCCTGGAAGTCGAGACGCCCATGCTGCACCCGATTCCGGGAGGTGCCAACGCCAAGCCCTTCATCACGCACCACAATGCGCTCGACCAGGAGATGTTCCTGCGCATCGCGCCCGAGCTGTACCTCAAGCGCCTGATCGTTGGTGGCTTCGAACGCGTGTTCGAGATCAACCGCAACTTCCGCAACGAAGGCATCTCGGTGCGCCACAACCCCGAGTTCACCATGATGGAGTTCTATGCGGCCTACTGGGACTACCAGGACCTCATGACCTTCACCGAAGGCCTGGTGCGCCACGCGGCCCAGCAGGCGGTGGGCACGCTGCAGCTTACCTATGGCGGCAAGCCGGTCGACCTGGCACAGCCCTTCGAGCGCCTGACCATCCGTGAAGCCATCATCCGCCACAGCGAGGCCGGCGTGCATGTAGACGACAGCACCTGGCTGATCAACGCGCTGAAGAAGCTCGGTCTGAACGAAGAGAAAGACAAGCTCTCCACGCGCTCGCTGGCCAGCCTGCAGGTGCTGTACTTCGAGGAGGTGGTGGAAGAGAAACTCTGGCAGCCGACCTTCATCTGCGAACACCCGGTGGAGATCTCGCCGCTGGCACGCGCCAGCGACACCCGCCCGGAGGTGACCGAACGCTTCGAGCTCTACATCACCGGCCGCGAGTTCGGCAACGGCTTCTCCGAGCTCAACGACGCCGAGGAACAGGCCGCGCGCTTCCACAGCCAGGTAGCTGCCAAGGACAGCGGCGACGACGAGGCCATGTTCTTCGACCACGACTTCGTTCGTGCGCTGGAGTACGGCATGCCACCCACCGGCGGCTGCGGCATCGGCATCGACCGCCTGATGATGCTGCTGACCGACAGTCCGAGCATCCGCGACGTCATCCTGTTCCCCGCGCTGCGCCGCGAAGGTTGAACCCCACCGGCCTGCTTGCATGAAAGACACCCCATGACAGGCACCGCAGCAGGCAGGCCGGGATTGCTCAGCGCCGAGCACGTGGCGCTGATTGCCAGTGGCGTTTCCACCATCGTGGCCTCGCGCAATGCACAGCACCAGCCCAGCCTGATGCGCGCCGTCGGCGCCAGCATCACGCCGCAGGGCGATCAGATCACCGTCTACCTCAACCGCGTCAGTGCCTCACAGGTGCTGGACGACCTGCACGACACCGGGCACATTGCGGTGGTGTTCAGCGAACCCTACTCACACCGCACGGTGCAGGTGAAAGCCGGGCGGGTCCAGCTGCGCGACGCCGGGCCCGACGACGCGGCGCTGCTGCAGCGTTACCTCGCAGCGATGGAGGTGCAGCTGCAGCGCATCGGCTTCGGCGCGTCGTGCACGCGTACCATGCTGGCCCACCGTCTGGAGGACGTGGTGGCGGTCACGTTCACGCCGGAGCAGGCCTATGACCAGACACCCGGCCCTCAGGCCGGCGCCCGCCTGGCCGACGGCGGAGGCAAGGTATGAACGCCGTCACACTGGACGACATCCGACCCTGCCTGGAGGGCATCATCCCCGCGATGATCGCCACCTGTGCACCGGATGGCACACCCAACGTCGCCTACCTGTCGCAGGTCTACTATGCAGACTCGCGCCATGTCGCGCTGTCGTTCCAGTTCTTCAACAAGACGCGGCAGAACATCCTGGTCAACCCGCATGCGACCCTGCTGCTGCTGCATCCGCAGACCTTTGCCTTCTACCGGCTGCGGATCCGCTACCTGCACACGCAGACCGACGGCCCGTTGTTCGAAGGCATGCGCGCCCAGCTGGCCGGCATCGCATCACACAGTGGCATGGCCGGGGTTTTTGAACTCAAGGGCGCCGACCTGTACGAAGTCGAAGACATCGAGCCTGTCCCCGGTGACTGCCTGGACGCTCCGCCGCCGCGCAGCGGGCTGCTCGGCTCGGTGCGTCGCTGCAGCGAACGACTGGCCCGCTGCAGCGCGCTGGACGAGGCACTCGACATCGTGATGACCACGCTGACGCAGGAGCTGCAGATCCGTCATGCCCTGATCTTGCTGCTCGATCCCGCACTGCAGCGCCTCTACACCGTGGCCAGCCATGGCTACACCGCCTCGGGCGTGGGCTCGGAGATCGAGCTCGGCCAGGGCGTCATCGGCATGGCGGCCCAGGCGCGCACGCCGATCCGCATCACCCACATGACCGGCGCCAGTCTCTACAGCCATGCCGTGCGCCGCACGCTGACCGACAGCCAGCCGGGGCTGACGCTCGAGACCGACATCCCCTACCCCGGCCTGGCGCAACCGCAGAGCCAGATGGCCGTGCCGCTGCTGTGCGCGGGCAAGCTACTGGGCGTGGTCTTCGTCGAGAGCACCGAGGCGTTGAGCCTCAGCTGCGAGGACGAGGACGTGCTGGTGACACTGGCCGGCCACTTGGGCGCTGCCATCGAATTGCTGCGCCTGGACGGCGACGAGGTGGCGCCGGCCGGTGCCGGCGACACCCTCCTGCCCTGCGCGACGGACAGCCGCCTGCTGCAGGTGCGCCGTTACCGCAGCAACAACAGCGTATTCCTCAATGACAGCTACCTGATCAAGGGCGTGGCCGGTGCCATCTTCTGGAAACTGCTGAATGACTACCAGCAACGCGGCCGCACCGAGTTCTCCAACCGCGAGCTGCGACTGGATGCCAGCATCGGCCTGCCCGAGGTGGTGGACAACCTGGAGGCACGGCTGATCCTGCTGGAACGCCGGCTGGTGGAACAGGTGCAGCCGGTGCGCATCGAGAAGACCGGCCGCGGCCAGTTCAAGCTCTGCATCGGCGCCCGGCTCGAGCTGATCGAGGCCGACTGAGCAGAACAGGGTCGGACCTCAGGCCGCCACCAGCCCCTCCACCGGCGCCAGCTGCAGGCCGCGCGCCAGCTTGGCCCAATCGCCGGTCCCGAGATGGGGCCGCACCACCTCCAGCGCCGCAGCGAACGCCGGCGCCGGCGCATGGGCACGCATGTTCTGCAGCAGCTGCAGGCGCTCGGCCGGGGTCATGGCGGGAACCATCCAGCGCAGCACGACCATGTTTTCCTCAGGCGGGATCGACGCTACCAGTTCGCCCTCGAGCGCCTGCAGTTCGGCGTCCGAGTAGTGCGCCCACAGCGCCGCGTTGTGCTCCATCTCCTCGACGTGCATGTGCTCGAAATTGTGGGCGATGAACAGCGCCAGCTGGCGGTACAGCGCCAGCGCCTCATACGCACGCCGCTCGCCTTGACACGTCTGCAGCGCACCGACGGCCGCCTTCAGGTCGGCGATCGCCTGCTCGTGCTCGACGTGCTCGGCGGCAATGCGTGCGCTGGCGCCGGGCTGGCGTCTTTCCAAGGCGACATGGACGAACTCGTTCTCGTGCCGCAGGTGCGAATGGCAGAAATCGGCGAACTGCAACACCCGCGCGCCGATCCATTCCACCTCGGAATCATCGGCCGGATCCAGGCGGCCCACAGCCACCAGAATATCGGCCATCAGGGCACGCATGGCCTTGTGGATACCCGCGTACAGGTCAACCCGTCCCCCGGTGGCATCGGCCGACACCACCTGCCCCATCTCATTGCTGTCCATCTTCATGCTGCGCTTCCTTCCCGTCCGGCGCCTGGGCCGGGTCTGACATCGCTCCCGCTCACCCCGAGCAGGAACATGCGATGAGTCTAGGAAGACGCGCAGTACACCGTTCTTAAGAATCGCCTAGCGAATTCCTAAAAACTTGCTAAGCCGCACGGACGCGACCCTCAAGCCGACAGCAACAGGGGGCGCGACGGCTGCGCCACCACGAACATGCGCATCACATCGGCCATGCGGTCGGCCTGCTCCTTCAGGCTGGCCGAAGCCGCCGTGGCCTGTTCCACCAGCGCGGCGTTCTGCTGCGTCATCTGCTCGAGCTGGCCCATGGACTGGTTGACGCCGCCAATCTCGCCCGACTGGTGGCTGGCCTCGTGCGTGATGGCCTCGATCATCTGGCTGACCTCGCCCACCTGGCGCACGATCTGCGCCATGGCGCTGCCGGCGTCCTGCACCAGGCGCGAGCCGGTTGCCACCTCGTCGCGGCTGGATTCGATCAGGGCCCTGATTTCCCGCGCCGCTTCGGCCGAGCGCTGCGCCAGCGCGCGCACTTCGCCCGCTACCACGGCAAAGCCGCGGCCCTGCTCGCCGGCACGGGCCGCCTCCACCGCAGCATTGAGCGCCAGGATGTTGGTCTGAAAGGCGATGCTGTCGATCACCGCGGTGATGTCGGCAATGCGTCCGCTGGAGGCCTGGATGCCGGCCATGCTGCTGACCACCTGCTCGACCAGCGTACCGCCCTGTTGCGCCGAACTGGCGGCGGCGCTGGCAATGCGGCTGGCGGTCTGCGCCGACTCGGCCAGCTTGCGCACCGTGCCGGTCAGCGCATCAAGGGACGCTGCCGCCTGCTGCAGGCTGGCGGCGGCACACTCGGTGCGTGTGCTCAGGTCCAGGTTGCCGCTGGCAATCTGCGCGCTGGCGTCGGTGATGCTGAGCGCCGCCTGGCGCACCTCCAGCACCATGGCCTGCAACGAGGTCACCATGGCGTTGAAATCGGTCGACATACGGCCCAACTCGTCGTCCGTCTGTACCACCACCGTCTGTGACAGATCACCCGCCTGCACCCGGGTGATGCCGGCCGTGAGTTGTGTCAGTGGCTGGCGGATGCGTGCCAGCAGGCGCAGGCCCAACGCCACCCCGCTGACCAGGGCCAGCAGCATGCCCACGCCCACGATCCAGGTCAGCTGGCTGACCGCGACATTGACCTCGTCGGCTCCGGCCTGGGTATGGATGCGGTTCTGGGCGATCGCCTGGCCAATCAGCGTTTCGGCTGCCAGGGCCGCCTGCACCGGCTGCTGAATCTCCTCCTCGAACACCGCCTGGTCCAGGATTTCCTGCCGCTCGATCTTGCCGATGATGGCGCTGACCGCCGTGGCGTATTGTGCTTGGCGGGCCTGACCGTCCTGCAGCACCTGCCTGAGCGCCGACACTGGCTCGGCGGCGATGGCGTCCTGCAGCAGCCGCGCCACCTCGGCGCTGTTCTTCTTCCATTCGCTCAGGCGCTGCGGCACGCGCTCCATCTTCATCAGCAGGTCGATGGAAATATCCTTTTCGGCCCGCCGCACCTTGAGCAGGTGCTCCTGGATCGCGGCCAGGCGCACCAGTTGTGCCAGATCGGAGTTCACGGTCTGGTGCGCCCGTGTCTGGATGCCGCGCACACCAATGGCAGTAAAGCCGCCCACCGCGAGAAACAGGCCCACCAGCACGGCAATGGTCAATCCGATGCGCTGGACCAGCGTCAGCTTCACTCCCAACATTCACTTCTCCATGTGCAAGCCCGTGATGGCCTGACTCTCGACTGCGATGGAGAAAAGTCTATGACGCCAAGGTTTCAGTTCCGTGACACCGCAAGCGCCCGCGGGCGCGTGGCATCACGGCATCAGGTCGAGTGCGTGCATGTAGGCCGGGCTCACCATCAGCGCGTCCCACTGCGGCGCGGGCGTGGCCGGCAGCAGGGCTTGGCGGCGCGCCTCGCTGGCCTCGTCCGCCTGCCAGCGGCCCTTGAGCAACGCTTCGCTCAAGCCGTCGATCAGTTCATCGACCGCCGCCCCTTTGCCGAGCGACTGGTTGCACAGCAGCACCAGGTCACAGCCGGCATTGAGCGCCGTCACCGCGGCCTCGGTGTAGCTGACCTCGCGGCCATCGATCAGGCGCGCTCCGGCCATGCTGAGGTCGTCGCTGAACACCGCACCGTTGAAGCGCAGGCGGCCGCGCAGGATGTCGCCCAGCCACCTGGCCGAAAAGCCGGCTGGTCTCGTATCCACCTTGGGGTAGATCACGTGCGCCGGCATCACGCTGTCCAGCGTGGCGCTCAGCCAGCCGTAAGGCGCCGCGTCATCGGCCAGGATGACCTTGAGGCTGCGCTTGTCGACCGGGATCTCGGTATGCGAATCAGCCTTCACAAAGCCATGGCCGGGAAAGTGCTTGCCGCAGCTGGCCATGCCGGCCAGCCGCAGGCCGTGCATCAGGCTCTTGGCCAGCAGCGTGGCCACACGCGGGTCGCGCGCAAACGCACGGTCGCCGATGACGCCGCTCTCACCGTAATCGAGGTCGAGCACCGGCGTGAAGCTGAAATCCACGCCACAGGCGCGCAATTCGGCGGCCAGCACATAGCCGCAGGCACTGGCCGCGTTGGTGGCGCCCAACGGATCCTTCATCCACTGCTCACCCAGCGCCCGCATGGGCGGCAGGTGGGTGAAGCCATCCGTCTTGAAGCGCTGCACGCGGCCGCCTTCGTGGTCGACGCAGATCAGCAGATCACGGCGCACCTTCTTGACGTCGCGGCACAGCGCCGTGAGTTGCGCGCGGTCCTGCCAGTTGCGCGCAAACAGGATGATGCCGCCCACCAGCGGGTGCTTCAGGCGCCGGCGGTCGGTTTTGGTGAGGCTCAGGCCGGCGATGTCGATGATCAGGGGTGCGTGCATGGCATTCCTCTATGCTATAAATTTGATAGCTTCCCGCGCATATCCCGTAAGGCGCGAGCTCACTTTTTTTCAACGATGACGAAGCTGGCAGCGTAGTCGGACTCGTCCGTCACGCTGACCTGGGCACTCAGCCCCTGGGCCTCGAACCAGCGCTTGAGCTCGCCGTGCAGCACGATGGCCGGCTTGCCGCTGGGCAGGTTGCTGATCTCGCAGGCGCGCCAGGTCATGGGCATGCGCATGCCCAGCCCCACCGCCTTGGAAAACGCCTCCTTGGCGGAAAAACGGGTGGCCAGGTAGCGCACGCCGCGCTCGGGCCAGCGCGCGCTGCGCGCCTGCCAGGTGGCGTACTCGGCCTCGCTCAGCACCTTGCGCGCAAAGCGCTCGCCATGCCGCGTCAGGCTGGCGCGGATGCGGCGCACGTCACAGATGTCGGTGCCGATGCCGTAAATCACGTGCCGGCATCCTCGATGCAACGCAGGTAAGCCCTGACGGTTTCCGAGTAGCCCAGCTCCAGCGCGTCGGCCATCAGTGCATGGCCGATCGACACCTCGGCCACGCCGGGCACACGGCGCAGGAACTCGGTCAGGTTGTCGCGGTTGAGGTCGTGGCCGGCGTTCACGCCCAAGCCAGCATCGAGTGCCGCCTGCGCGGCAGCGGCGTAGCGCTGCAGCTGTGCCGCTTGGCTGGCGTGGCCCCAGGCCGCGGCATAGGGCTCGGTGTAGAGCTCGACGCGGTCGGCCCCCACCGCCTTGGCCAACGCCATCTGCTCCGGCAGCGGGTCCATGAACAGGCTGACGCGCACACCCAGGGCGCGGCACTCGTCGATCAGCGGCCGCAGCCGCTCGGCATCCTGCGGGAAAGTCCAACCGTGGTCGCTGGTGAACTGGCCTTCGCTGTCAGGCACGAAGGTGGCTTGGTGCGGCCGCACCTGGCGGATGAAGTCCATCAGGTTGTGGAAGGGGTTACCCTCGATGTTGTACTCGCGGTCGGGCCAGTCCTGCATCAGCGCCGCCAGGTCGAACACGTCCTGGGCGCGGATGTGGCGCTCGTCCGGTCGCGGATGCACCGTGATGCCATGCGCGCCGGCCTGCAGGCACAGGGTGGCGGCGCGCGTGACACTGGGGATGCCGAGGTGGCGCGTGTTGCGCACCAGCGCCACCTTGTTGACGTTGACGGAAAGAGCAGTCTTCTTGTTCATAGCGATTGCAGGTCGACCATCAGCTGGCGGGTGCGCAGCGTGGTCACGCCGCAATGGTAATTGAGCAGGGTACGCAACTGGGGCTTGAGCTCGCTCATCATGTCGGCGCACGCGCGCAGCGTGTCGGTAAAGGGCGCACCAGGCTGCAGGGCCTGTTGCAGCATCTGCCACTGCGCACCCGTCAGAGTGGTGCGGTCCTTGTCGCTGCTGGCGCGCAGGCCACCCTCGGGCACCAGGGTGTAGGCGGCCGTCTCGTCCAGCGGCGCCAACGTCAGCGTCTGGCGGTCGAGCTGCGGCAGCAGGCCGATCTCGCGCAGCAACAGCAATTCGAAGGTGCGCAGCGCCGCCTGCAACACCTCGCCGTGCTCGGAGGCCAGCACCCGCACCACATTGGCATAGACGTCGAACAGGGCCGGATGCGGGTCGTCGCGTGCCAGCAGCTGCATCAGCAGTTCGTTGAGGTAGTAGCCGGACAACAGCGCCTCGCCGGTCGGCATGACATGCCCGCCCAGCCATTCCGCGCTCTTGAGCGTGCGCACTTCCGACTCGCCGCCGTAGCTCAGCTGCAGCGGCTGCAGCGGCAGCAGCACCGGCCGGAAACTGGAGCTCGGCCGCTTGGCCCCCTTGGCCACCAGCGCAATGCGCCCGTGGTGGCGCGTGAACACGTCCAGGATCAGGCTCGACTCACTCCAGTCGTAGCGGTGCAGCACAAAGGCTGGTTCATCACTGATGCGCTTGGTCGCCATCGAACACACGCAACAGAGGAAGGGTGTTCCAGACCAGTGCTACCGCGGAACTGGCTGTGCCAGGCCGCTGGGAGCGCCCCCCTCGCGCAGCGGAGGGGGGGGGGCGCAGCACCGTTAGGTGCGGAGCCTGGGGGGTGTCACTCATACCCGAAGCTTCGGACGCGCGCCTCATCATCCGCCCAGCCCGAACGCACCTTGACCCAGAGTTCCAGGAAGACCTTGGCATCCATCAGCTTCTCCAGCTCGACGCGGGCCTCGGTGCCGATGCGCTTGATGCGCTCGCCCTTGTCACCGATCACCATGGCCTTGTGGCCGTCGCGCTCGACGACGATGGTGGCGGCCAGGCGCACCAGGCGCTTCTGGCCCTTCTTCTGCGGTGCCTCTTCCTCGAACTTCTCGATCACCACGGTCGAGGTGTAGGGCAGCTCGTCGCCGGTCAGGCGGAACAGCTTCTCGCGCACGATCTCGCTGGCCAGGAATTTCTCGCTGCGGTCGGTCAGTTCGTCCGGGTCGTACCACCAGTCCTGCTCGGGCAGGTACTTGGCGCAAATGGCGAACAGGCGCTCGATGTCCTTCGGGTTCTTGGCCGACATCGGCACGATCTCGGCCGCCGGCAAGCGCTGCTGCAGGGTCTGCAACCAGGGGGCGATGTCGGCCCGGCGGTGCACGGTGTCGAGCTTGTTGGCGATCAGCAGCACCGGCACACCCTGCCCCAGCAGCTGCGACACCTTCTCGTCGGCCTGGTTGAACTGGCCAGCCTCGACCACGAACAACACCAGATCGACATCGCCCACGGCGCCGAGCACGGTCTTGTTGAGCGAGCGGTTCAGCGCATTGGCATGGCGGGTCTGGAAGCCCGGCGTGTCGACGAAGACGAACTGCGTCGCCCCCACAGTCCGGATGCCGGTGATGCGGTGGCGCGTGGTCTGCGCCTTGCGCGAGGTGATGCTGATCTTCTGCCCCACCAGCGCATTGAGCAAGGTGGACTTGCCGACGTTGGGCTTGCCCACGATGGCCACCAGGCCGCAGCGATGCGGCCCAGCCTCTGACTCGTTCTGGCCCTCAGCGTCCGTCAGATCAGCGTCACTCGCTCCTGTATTCATAGCATTCATCCTTGGCCCTGGGCCTTGAGCACCTGCAGCATGGCGGCGGCCGC
>CALRMF020000050.1:0-12981 GCA_943369035.1 Curvibacter sp. AEP1-3 | reverse complement strand
GAACTTATGAAGCACGGCAGCGCCCCCATCTCCCAATTTCTTCGCCTGGCCATCCTGGCCGGCAGCCTGGCCCTCACCGCCGCCCACGCGGATGAGTATGGCGACGTCAATCTGCTGATGCGCACCGGCAAGCTGGCCGAGGCCCAGACCAAGGTCGACCAGTACCTGGCAGCCAAGCCGCGCGATCCGCAGATGCGCTTTTTCAAGGGCGTGATCCAGCGCGAGACCGGCAAGACCAACGACGCCATCGCCACCTTCACCAAGCTGACCGAGGACTACCCGGAGCTGCCCGAGCCCTACAACAACCTGGCAGTGCTCTATGCAGGCCAGGGCCAGTACGACAAGGCGCGCGCCGCGCTGGAAATGGCGATCCGCACCAATCCGAGCTATTCGACCGCGCACGAGAACCTGGGTGACGTCTATGCCAAGCTGGCCAGCCAGGCCTACAACAAGGCCCTGCAGCTCGACGGCGGTAGCACCACGGCCCAGCCCAAGCTGGCGCTGATCCGCGAGTTGTTCGACCCCAATGCCAAGGGTCAGCGCCCGGGCGCACAGCCCACGCCCGCCCCGGCAGCGCCGGCGGCCCCTGCTACGCCAGCGGCTCCTGCGGCAAACAGCAAGCCCGCCGCAGTCGCCACCGCACCGGCACCGGCCGCACCCGCCAACCCGGCGGCGCCGGCTGCCAAGCCGGCCACCGCCGACACCGCAGCCAAGGACGTCGAGGCCGCGGTGCGCGCCTGGGCCAAGGCCTGGGCTGCCAAGGACATGACGACTTACCTGGGGGCCTACGGCAAGGAATTCGATCCGCCGGGCAAGCAGTCGCGCAGCAGCTGGGAGAGCGAGCGCCGCCAGCGCATCGTCAGCAAGAACAGCATCAGCGTGCGGCTGGAGAACCTGAGCGTCAGCGTCAACGGCAACAAGGCGGTGGCAAAATTCCGCCAGGATTACAAGGCCGACGCCCTGTCCGTCACCAGCCGCAAAACGCTCGACCTGGTCAAGAGCGGCGAGCGCTGGCTGATCGTCCGCGAGTCAACGGGAACCTGAAGGCAGGATTCGCGTCCCACATAGAACATGGCCGGACGCCTCATTTGCTTTGTGAACTGACATGACCCAAGGATTCTTCGCTTTTCTGCTCATCGCCGCCACCGGCTTGCTCACGGCCACCCCGGCCGGCGCCGAAGTCGGCAAGAAAATCCAGAAGAACGAATCCAGCGCCACCGCCCGCCGCAACACGGCCAGCAATGACGGCGTGGCCGAGGCCCGGCTGATCGAGGTTTACCGTCTGACCGGCCAGGGCAAGATGCGCGACGCCCTGGCCAAGGCCGAGAGCCTAGTACGCGACTACCCCAACTTCCAGCTCGCCCAACTGGTCTACGGCGACCTGCTCACCTCGCGCGCGCGGCCGCTGCACAAGTTCGGCGACGTGCCCGAGGCACTGGCACACAAGGCCGGCGCCACCCTGGCCGAGCTGCGCGACGAGTCACAGGCCCGCATCAAGGCGCTGCGTGAGCGCCCGCCGGCCGGCACCATCCCGTCGCAGTTCCTGGCGCTGTCGCCGCGCAACAAGCATGCCATTGCGGTGGATGCCTCGCGCTCGCGCCTGTACCTGTTCGAGAACACCGCCCAGGGCCTGAACCTGGTGGCCGACTACTACATCTCGGTCGGCAAGTCCGGCATCGAGAAGATGGTCGAAGGCGATGCGCGCACGCCGCTGGGTGTGTACTTCATCACCAGCAACCTCGACCCCAAGACCCTGCGCGACTTCTACGGCTCGGGCGCACTGCCGATCAACTACCCCAATGTGCTCGACAGCAAGCGCGGCAAGACCGGGCGCGGCATCTGGCTGCACGGCACGCCGCCGAACCAGTTTGCCCGCGCCCCGCTGGCCTCCGACGGCTGCGTGGTGCTGGCCAACCCGGACCTGGAGCGCATCATCCGCACGGTCGAGGTGCGCACCACGCCGGTGGTGATCTCGCACAGGATCGACTGGGTGCCGCCGCACAGCGTGCGCGCGCAGAGCAAGACCTTCGAGGAAGCGCTGGCCGCCTGGCGCACCGCCAAGTCGAATGGCGACCTGCAGCAGCTGCTGAGCTTCTACACCGCCGACTTCAACAGCCAGGGCAAGACCCTGCGCGAATGGGAATCTGCGCTGCGCAACGAGGTCGAGCGCGTCAAAGGCCGCCCCATCCAGCTCAAGGACCTGTCCTACCTGCGCTGGACCGACGCGGCCGACACCATGGTGGTGACCTTCGGCGAGGTGCCCGACGGCACGCGGTCCGGCCCGACCAAGCGCCAGTACTGGATCCGCGAGGGCAACCAGTGGAAAATCTTTTACGAAGGCAATCTCGGATGACCTCCCAGCCCTCTTCCCTGCTGCGGCGCGTTCTGCTGACCGCGGCGGCCACCTTGCTGCTGCACGGCACGACCCAGGCCCAAAGCCCGGCCAGCGCCCCGCGCGTCAAGCTGTCCACCAGTGCCGGCGACATCGTGCTGGAACTCTACCCGGACAAGGCGCCGAAGACGGTGGCCAATTTCCTCGCCTACGTCGGCAAGGGCCAGTTTGACGGCACCATCTTCCACCGTGTCATCCCTGGCTTCATGATCCAGGGCGGCGGCTTCGATGCTGCCATGAACCAGAAGGCCACCGGCAGCCCGATCGAGAACGAGGCCGCCAACGGCCTGAAGAACGACAAGTACACCATCGCCATGGCGCGCACCAACGACCCGCACTCGGCCACGGCGCAGTTCTTCATCAACGTCGCCGACAACGGTTTCCTGAACCACACCGCGCCCACGCCACGTGGCTGGGGCTACGCCGTGTTCGGCAAGGTCACCGCCGGCACGGACGTGGTCGACAAGATCGCCGCCGTCAAGACCGGTCAACGCGGCTTCCACGGCGATGTGCCCCTCCCCCCCGTTTTCATCAACTCGGCGACCCTGCTGAAATAAGAAAGTCCCCCATGAGCAACCCGCAAGTCGAACTCCAGATCGCCGGCCTCGGCACCATCACGCTCGAACTCGATGCCGCCAAGGCACCGAAGACGGTGGAAAACTTCCTCGCTTACGTGAACAAGGGCCATTTCGACGGCACCATCTTCCACCGCGTCATCCCTGGCTTCATGATCCAGGGCGGCGGCTTCGAAGTCGGCATGACGCAGAAACCCACCGACAAGCCGATCGAGAACGAGGCCAACAACGGCCTGAAGAACGACAAGTACACCATCGCCATGGCGCGCACCAACGACCCGCACTCGGCGACGGCGCAGTTCTTCATCAACGTCGCCGACAACGGTTTCCTGAACCACACCGCGCCCTCGATGCAGGGTTGGGGCTATGCAGTGTTCGGCAAGGTCACCGCCGGCACGGACGTGGTCGACAAGATCGCTGCCGTCAAGACTGGCCAGAAGGGCTTCCACGGCGACGTGCCGAAGGAGGACGTGGTGATCGAGAAGGCCGTGGCCCTGGCCTGATGGCCTGAAGGCCAGGCCGTCGCACCATGTACCCGACCACCCGCCGGATCGCGGAGCTCGCAGCCCCCGCGGACTGGCGGGTGGTCGATTTCATTTCCGACCTGCACCTGCAGGCCAGCGAACCCGACACCGTGCAGGCCTGGGCCGACTACCTGGGCCACACCCGGGCCGATGCCATCTTCATGCTCGGCGACCTGTTCGAGGTCTGGGTCGGTGACGACGTCCTCGCTGCCCCCACGGACGACGAAGTGCACTTCGAAGCCCGCTGCGCCGCGCTGCTGCAGCAGGCCAGCCGGCAGCACGCGCTGTACTTCCTGCACGGCAACCGCGACTTCCTCTTCGGCCAAGCTGCCGCACAAGCCTGCGGTCTGACGCTGCTGGAGGACCCGACGGTACTGGCCTTTGGCGGCCAGCGCTGGCTGCTCACCCACGGCGATGCGCTGTGCCTGGACGACGCCGACTACCTGCAGTTCCGCGCCCAGGTGCGCAGCCTCGGCTGGCAACAGGCCTTTCTGGCCCGACCCTTGGCCGAGCGGCGCGCCATTGCCGCCGGCCTGCGCGGCCAGAGCGAGGCACGCAAGCACAGTGGTGCTCCCTACGCCGATGTGGATGAAGGTGCGGCCAGCGCCTGGCTGCAGGCTGCCCACGCCCACGAGTTGATCCACGGCCACACCCACCGGCCGGCAGACCATGCCTTGGGAGCGAGGGGCCAACGCCACGTGCTGAGCGACTGGGATGCCGCAGCCACGCCGGCACGCCTTGAGGTGCTGCGCCTGCAGCAGGGACCGACCGGCCTGCAGCTGCAGCGTCTTCCCTTGGCGCAGATCCACCAGGGCGGCTGACCATGTGGGGCTGGCTGCAGCGCCTGGCCACGGCGACGCGAGGCCGCCCCGCGGAGGTCCCGGACGCGTTGTGGCAGGCGACGCTGACTTACTACCCTTTCCTGGCCGAGCGCACTGCCGACGAACAGCAACGCCTGCGTGAGCTCTGCGGCCACTTCCTGGCGGAGAAGGAGTTCCACGGTGCGCAGGGCCTCGTGATCACCGACGCCATGGCGCTGGCCATCGCCACCCAGGCCTGCCTGCCGGTGCTGCAATTCGGCCCCGGGCGTGAGCCGCTGGCCTGGTATGACGACTTCGTCGGCATCGTGGTGCATCCGGACGAGGTGGTGGCGCGGCGCGAAGTAGTGGACGACGATGGCGTGGTGCACCACTACGATGAGGTGCTGGCCGGCGAAGCCATGCAGGCCGGCCCGGTGATGCTGAGCTGGCAGGACGTCAGCGCCGCCTCGCCCGACAGCGGCTACAGCGTGGTGATCCATGAGTTCGTGCACAAACTCGACCAGCGCGATGGCGCCGCCGATGGCTGCCCGCCGCTGCCGGCGGGCTTTCTGGGGGCGACCAGCGCGCGCCAGGCGCGCGCCCACTGGCTCGCCACGCTGCAGGCGAGCTACGACGGTTTCCGGGAGCAGGTGATCAAGGCCGAACGCTTCGGCGCGGCGCCGCCCTGGCTCGACCCCTACGGCGCCGAGGCGATCGACGAGTTCTTCGCCGTGGCGAGCGAAGCCTACTTCGTCAACCGCGCCCGCTTCACGCAGGACTTTCCCGCGCTGCTGCCGCTGTTCGACGCCTTCTACCAGCGCCCGGCCTCGCACGGGCGCTGAAAGCCGTCAGCGGCGCAGCAGCATCTTGAGGACCTGCTGCAGTCGACGGGCCTGGCCCGCGTCAAAGCCGGCGCCCAGCACACGCGCCACGTCCTGGCCCCAGGTCTGGGCCGGCGCCGGGTCGTTGCGCCGTGTCAGCAACTGCAGTTGCAGCGCGCGGCGCGCGTCCAGCTCGGCGGCCGGTGTCGGGACCTCGGCCGCAATCTCCAGCCGCAACAGCGCGGTCGCCGCCTCGCCGCTGGCCGGTGCAGCCAGTGCCTGGCTCCAGAGCGTGCGCACCCCGGAGGTGACACGGCTGCCCAGCTCCTGGGCGCTCGGCAGTTTGCTCGCGTCACGCTGCTCCCAGGCTGCCAGCAGGTGCGTCAGCGTCTCGCCGTGCGCCTGCGCCGCCAGTTTCTTCAACGCCAGTTGGGCGTGTTCCAGCGCCTCGCGCTGGGCTCGGAACGCCGCATCGCCCAGGCGCGGCGGCAGCTCGCGCCCCTCACGCCCCTCCCGACCGAGAGCGCCCCGCTCCGGCCTGCCACCGCGTTCCATGCGCTCCGTCCCGCGCGGGGCACCGCGCTCGTCGCGTCGGCTACCGTCGCGTCGCTCGCCCGGCCGGCCGCGCCCCATCGGCGCTGCCGGCTCGGCCTTCTTCATGCCAGGCCGGTCGTCACCGCGCACGGCCACCACGGGTTTGCGCGGCAGGGCTGGCTCTGCGGGCGGCGCCGCGGTCTCGTTCGGCGCCTCGGATACTACATTTTCAGGAGCACCTTGCACTGACTGGTCCTGGGTTGGGGCCTGTTTTTCTTCTGAATCCGGGCCTGCGTCGGAGGCCCGCATCGCCTGCTCCAGCGCCTGCATGGCAGCGCGGATGGCTTGCGCGTCGCCGCTGGCATTGGCAGCTTCCAGCGCCTTGGCGGCCTCCAACACCTGGCGGTCACGCACGCTCAGGGCGCTGGCCGCCTTCTCGCGCTCGGCGGTCTTGCGGTTGAAGGCTTCGTCGATCGGCTTGCGGAAGGCGTCCCAGAGTTTCTGCTCCTGGCGCCGCTCCAGCGGCACCGCATGCGCCTCGGCCTGCCAGCGCTGCTGCAGCGCCTTGACGGCATCAATGCGCAACACCGGCGCGGCGCCCAGCGCGGTGGCCTCTTCGATCATGGCGTGGCGCCGCTGCAGGCTGGCCTTTTGGACCGCCTCCAGCGGCGCGCTGGCAGCGCCCAGCGCGGCCTTCCACTGCGGCTGCAGCTCGGCAAAGGCCTTCTCGCTCAGGTGACCGGCCTCGCGCCAGCGCTCGGCAAACTGGTGCAGCGCGCGGGCGAAACCTTTCCAGTCGTCGCCCACCGCCGTCGGGTGGGCAGCCGCCCAGGCCTTGACCTCGTCGATCAAGGCCAGCCGCTTGGCCTTGTGCTCGGCAGCTTCGGCGCGCACCTTCTCCAGCCAGGCCTCGACCACCTTGTGCGCCTGGTTGCAGGCTTCGTCGAACCGCTTCCAAAGCGCATGGTTGGGCACCCCGCCCTGGTCGGTCTGCTTCCATTGCTCGCGCAGGGCACGCAGGGTTTCCTGCATCTTGCGTCCGCCCAGCGCCTGCCCCTCGGGGCGGTTGAGCAAGGCCTCGGCCTTGGTCACCAGCTCTTCACGCAGCTGGTCAGCGCGCCAACGCTGCCAGCCTTCCAGCTCGCCCGCCGCCGCCAGCGCGGCATGGGCCTGCCGGTCCAGTGTCTCGTCGATGTGACGGCCGTGTTCCTTCAAGGCCTGCCGCAAGGCCGCGGCGGCGCCGCTGCTGGCCTTGCCATGTCCCTCGGCCACTTCTTGCTCCAATTTTGAGAGCACCTCACGTACAGCAGATGTGGCCTGGGCCCGGATTTGCGGATCCACTGGCGGCTTGGGCTGCGCGGCAGCCGCTTCGGCCGGCAAGCCGCGCGCCTGGCGCAGCTCGTCGGCCCACACTGGCACCTGCGGCAAGGCCGCTGCCGGATCGGCCGCGGCAGCCACGGCCTGTGCCAAGGCGGCAGCAAAGGCGTCCCATACCACCGCCAGCTGGCTGCGCGCCGCCTCCAGCTGCGGCGGGAAACGTGCGTCGACGCTCGGCCAGTTGGCATCGGTGGGCAGCGCGGCGGCCTGGCCCTGCCAGGCTTCAACGTCGGTGCGCAGGCTGTCAGCCGCGGCTTGAGCGTCGTGCCAGGACTTGGTGGACAGCACCTCGATGCGCTGCGCCAGCAGCACCGCGGCTTCGCGCTGCACCTGCACGCGGTGCTGCAGGTCTTCGATCACCTTCACGCGCTCGGCCAGCTGCCCCTTGAGCGTGGCCAGCGGCTCGCGGCTCAGCGGTGCGCCCGCCTTGGCGGCGTCACGCTGCCAGGCCAGGGCATCGGCGATGTTGAGTTTGGGCACGGCCAGCAGCGCCTGCGCCTTGGCGGCCCATTCGCTCGCCATGGCTTCCTGCTCCTTGGCGCGGCGCAGGTCGTCCAGCCGTTCACGCACGGGCTTGGCAGCCCCCTTGTCCTTGACGCTGAGTTCCTTGTAGACCGCCTGCAGCTGCTCCAGCGTCGGTTCACTGGCCAGCCAGTCCCGCACGCGCGCAGCGCGCTCGCCCGAGGTGGGAGCCGAGAAGGCGCCCCCGGTGAGGGCATCGAGTTGCTGAAGATCGGCAGGTTTGGCAGGGGCGTTCACGGCGGGCTCACAGAATGATTCAGTACAGCCTTGTATTGTCGCCCCGAATGGCGTCGTACCGCCCACCCGACTCGGCGACCGCGCCCGCCCTAATTCATCGTCAACGACAGTTCGGCATGCGGCACCCAGCGGGCATCGGTCGCCTCGGCCTTGGCGGCCCCCAGGAACAGCCGATCCAGCGGCAGCTCGCGCGTGCTCAGGTAGTCGCGCACCGCCACACCACGTGCGAGTGCCAGTTCGCGCATGTGCTCCTCCGTAGCCTGAATGTTGGCCAGCAACAGTGCTTCCATCTCGGCCGGTGGCAGTTCCTTGGTCAGGCCCAGCAGGTTGCGCGGCTTGGCCATCTGCGCGCGCCGGTAAACCTGGCGCAGCAAGGCCGGCCGCTCCTCGGCCGTCACGCTGGCCACCGACTCGGCCGGCTGCCCCGCCACCACGGCGGCGCGCCGCTTCTCGGCCAGGATCAGTGCGGCCAGACGCTCACGCTTGTAGCCATCACGCTCGGCCTCCAGGCTGGCCGTGCCGGCCACCGTCAGCGTCAGGCCCGCGCGCGACTTCATGGCCTGCGCCACCTTGTCCAGCCCGGCCCGGGCGGCCGCGCTCAGCGCGGCGGAGCCGGGCGCGAAGGGCACTGTGCCGAGCTCCTCGTCACCGCCATCGAAGGCCGAGGCCAGCAGCGCAAACGGCGCGGTGATGGCCTTGGCGATCAGATTGACGATCATCTTCCAGACGATGGCACCGACGCTGAACTCCGGGTCGTTGAGCGAGCCGCTGATGGGCAGGTTGATGTCGATCACGCCATCGCGGTCGGCCAGCAGCGCCACGGCCAGCCGCACTGGCAGGCTGTTGGGCGCACCCTCCACCGGGTCGCCAAACGTCAGCTGGTTCAGCACCAGCTTGTTGTTGGCCACCAGCTGCCCGTCGGGTTGCACCTTGTAGCTCACATCCATCGACAGCTTGCCGCGCTCGATGCCATGGCCGGCGTACTTCACGCTGTAGGGCGACAGCGGGGAGAGTTCCAGGTCGCGCATCTTGCCGGTGATGTCCAGCGCCAACGGTTGGGCCAGCGGGTTGAGCTTGCCCAGGATCTCGATCGTGGCCGTGCCCTCGGCCCGCCCGCGCAGTTCCAGGTCCGCCATGGCCGGCGCAGCACCAGGCTCGGCGCCGCTGGCTGGCTGGGAGGCGAAGGCGCTGAGCCGGCCCGTCAACTCGCTCAGGCGTGCCGAGTAGTTGGGCTTGATGAAGCGGTCGGAGAACTCGACCCGGCCATTCACCAGGCTGACCGGCCCCATGGCAACCACGGGCGCCGGCGCAGCCGGGGCAGGACCGGCAGCGGCCGCCGCCAAGGTCGGCGCTGGTTCGGCAGCGGCAGGCACCTCAGCCGGTTTGGACTTCACGAGGTCCTGCAGGTTGATACGCCCGCGCTCATTGATGAGCACGCGGGCATAGAAGTCGCTCAAGGCCGTTTCAGCCACGCTCACCCGTGTGGCCTGTCCCGGCTGCAGCGCTACATCCAAGCCACGCAGGCTCAGGGCCTTCCAGCTCAGCAGTTCCTCGCCCACCGGCAGATCCTGCGTCTGCCCGGCCACTGCCACCGTATGGGCCAGCACATCCTCCAGCAGCACGTCACCGCGCAAGCGCAGCACATCACCGTGCGGCGTCTGGGCATAGCGCACCTGGCCCTTGAAACCGGCGTCCGCCCGCACCAGACCGACATTGAGCACCTTGCCCAGATACGGTGAGAGCGCATGTGTCGGCAGATCAGTTGCCTGCAGTTGCGCGAACACACTCAGCGGCTGCAACGCCAAAGCGCCGCCGAAACTCAGTCGACCGGGTTCTCCCCGGCGGGCCCGCACCTGGGCCGACAGCTTGATCGGCTGCGGCTTGGCACCGTTGCTGGCAAAGTTCTTCGCCTGCAACGAGAGCGCCGCGACATCGAGTACCACCGGCCGGCCCTGGGCGCGGTCGGTGTAGCGCACCCGGCCGCCGTCCAGGGCGACGTCGGCCACCATGAGGCGCCAGGCAGCCGCCGGCTTGTCGACAGGTGCCGACGCGGCCGCCGGTCGAGTCGTTGGCAGGGACGAAGACGCTGGGCCGGCCGCCGGTGCGTCGCCACGCAGCCAACGCTCGAACATCCAGCGCCCGTCCTTGTCCCGCTCCACCGTCACCGCCGGTTGCCGGATGGCGAGCTGGCCCAGCGTGACGCTGCGCTCGGCCGGGCTCACTTCGGCATTGCGCAGTTCGATCCGGTCAATGGCCAGCGGCGGGCTGGTCACCTCCCCCCGCGCTGACCGCCCCGGCGCCCCCAGCATGAGCTGACGTAACACAAGGCTGGGCAGACGCAGCTGCCATTGCCCCTCCTGCCACTGCCCGGCCACTTCCGCATCCAGCCGGCCCGCCAGCGCTGGTTGCAGGAACTGCGCGGCGTAGGGCGCCGCCAGGGCCAGCGACAGATCCTGCAACTCGGCGCTGATGGTCGCCGCCTGCTCACTCGCCTCCCCCTTGAAACTCAGGCGCGCGCCGGCCGGAGCCGCGGCAGCGCCATTGCCGCCAGCCCGCGTCAGCCGCAAGGAGCCATTGAAACCGGCCGGCTGGCGCAACGGCAGGGCGAGCCCGGTGGCATCCAGCATCACGTCATTCAGCTCGATGCGGGCTGCGGGCTGAACCGCGGCATCGCTCCAGCGCACCTGGCCGGCGCGGACCGCCGCCTTGGCCACGCTCACCTGCCAGACGGATGGCTCGGCCGCCTTGACACTGGCCTCCCCGGCTGCAGCCGACTTGCGGCCCGCCTGCGCCAGCTGCAGCAGGTTGAGGACGCCGGCCCGGTCGCGCCGCACTTCCAGCCGCGGCCCCGTCAGTTCCACGGCCGACAGTTGCACCACCTGCTCCAGCGGCCGCACATCGGCCATGTCAACCCGCAGCGCCTGCAGCGCCAGCAGGTCCTGGCCTTGCACGTCGGCCAGCGCGAGCCCTTTGAGGTCGATCGTGCCGCTGAGGCGCACCATTGGCTGCGGTGTCTGCTCAAAATGCAGTCGTACATCGCCGCCCACGACCCCGGCCCGCAGCTTGACGGGCAAGTCCGGCGGCAGGTACGCCAGGTAGGACCGCAGGTCCAAGTCGGCCAACTTGAGCGCGACATCGGTCTTGTGCGTGGGCACAAACGGGACGGTCTGGGCACTGGAGTCGAAGCGGCTGCCATTGAGCCGGAACGACAGGCGAGGCTCGGTGAGCACCTCCCGCTTGGCCCCGAGATTGCTCAGGAAGGGAATGCTGAGCTGCAGATCACGCACTTCATGCGTCTGGCCGACGCCCTGGTCGACAAAATCGACCAAGGCCGAACGCACCGCCAGGTTGTACAGCGCGAAGCGCGGCAGCGCCGTCGCCGGTTTGGGCGGCTCGGCCGGTGCCAGCCAGCGCGTGAGCAGGTCATCCACGTCGTAGTGTCCGCCGCCCAGGTGCGTCAGCCGCAAGGCCAGCCCGTCCACCTGCAGGGCATCGACCACCGGCGCCAGCCGCAGCAGGGATTGCAGTTCGGCATCCAGATAGATGCGCTGGATGGTCAGTTGGGGCGCCGTCCCCGGCGGACCCGCCACCGCCAGGTCTTCCAGCGTCAGCTCCAGCGACCACGGCCGCAGACTGACGGCGCCAATGCGGACCTCGCGCCCCAGTTGTTCACCGGCCAGCCGGGTCAGTTGGCTTCTCAGCAGCCCCGGCAACACGGCCCAGGCCACTGCCCAGACGACCAGTATGGCGACTGCGGCCCAGAATGCGCGCCGGGCCCATGGATGGTTCTTCAAGGATTCCAATGTCATGTGCCCGATTCTGACCCCGCTGCCGCGTCCGTCAATCCACGAGGAGCAAGAAGTCTGACCCAGGGTAAGAAACAAGAAAGCCCGGTCGGTCGGCCTGCAGCCTGCCCACCGGGCTTGACGGCTGGCGCGAGGCCCGTGCCGTCTGGGTGACGCAGGGAGGAGAGTCGGGTCCCCCATGCGCAGGAGGCAAGGGATTGCCTCCATGAATCGCCGGGTTCGGTCAACCCAAAACGCCCAACCGGGCGGGGATCGCTTACTACCGACATGTCATGCCTGAAATGCCAGGCACCACCAATTTAGCCTGTGGATCCGGGGTTTGCAAATCGACGTATCAATGGCGATCCCGGGCCCGATTGCGTTGTAACGCACCCTTTCTAATCCCTCGGCTGGAATTAAGAATGGATTTCATATTATTGACTTGATATATAAGGACACTTAAAATTCACCCAACCTGAACTTAAGTCAGGGACAACCCGAATCCGCTGCCGAACCCGGCTGCATCAGATCGCTGCCCTCGTCGAGAACGACCCGCAGGATTCTGATGGCGTACCAACCCAGACGTGCTCCCGCTCCCGTGACTGCCCAGCAGTGATCCGGTTGCAGGTGCTCGCCAAAAGGAGGAAGTGCTATGACAGCGTTCAAGAAATTCGGCCTGGGCCTGCGAACCTTCGCATCCGATGTCGCCCAAGGCTTTTTTGAAATTACCCACAACGGCTTCGCCCTGCTCGGGCTGGCCGTGATGTTCGCCACCATCACCCTGATCGCCCGCCCGGAACTGCGCCAGGCCGGCGAAGTCAAGCTGATCGGGTGGCTGCAGAACCGCCAGATGGCCATCAGCGGTATCGCCATTGAACCCGATGCGATCGAGCGCGCCACGGCGGCCAACCCCAAGGATCTGCCCAAGCAACAGGCAGCCGTGGCCTACTGGCTGAGCAAGAAGTACCGCGTGGCGCCGGAGCCGCTGAGCGCGCTGGTGGCGGAGGCCTACGAGATCGGCAAGCGCACCCAGCTTGACCCGACCCTGCTGCTGGCCATCATGGCCATAGAGTCGAGTTTCAACCCGTTTGCCGAAAGTTCGATGGGCGCCCAGGGCCTGATGCAGGTCATGACCCGGGTGCACAGTGACAAATACGAGCACTTTGGCGGCAAGCTGGCGGCCTTCGACCCCCTGACCAACCTGCGCGTTGGCACCAAGGTGCTGCAGGAGTGCATTGCCCGCGCCGGTTCGCTGGAAGGCGGCCTCAAGCTCTACGTCGGCGCCTCCCTCCTTGACGACGGTAGCAGCTACATCAGCAAGGTGCTGGCAGAACACGCCCGCCTGCAGCAAGTGGCCAGTGGCCGTGCCGTGCCGTTCCTGGAGCCGCAGGCCATCCCGGTCGTGAGCCCGCCC
>CALRMF020000049.1:0-13264 GCA_943369035.1 Curvibacter sp. AEP1-3 | reverse complement strand
GTCGCATCCCTGCCAAAACAACCGAAGGAGACCCCACCTTGCTGCCCCGCCTGCACCGCCATCCGTGGATGGACGCCGACATCGACGCCTTCCGAGACCAGCTGCGCCGCTACATCGAGGCCGAGCTGGTGCCGCACCTGGACACCTGGCGTCGCCAGGGCTACGTGCCGCGCGACGTCTGGCGCCCCTTCGGCGAGCTGGGCTTTCTGCTGCCGGAGCTGCCCGAGGCCTATGGCGGCAGCGGCGCCAGCCTGGCCTACCAGCTGGTGGTGGCGGACGAACTGGCGCGGGTGGAGATTCCCGGCACGGTGGCGGTGCACACCATCGCCGCGCACTACATCCTGGACTACGGCACCGAAGAACAGAAACAGCGCTGGCTGCCCAAATTGGCCAGCGGCGAGCTGATCGCCGGCATTGCCATGACGGAGCCCGGCGCCGGCTCGGACCTCAAGGCGATCCGCACCCGCGCCCGGCGCGAGGGCGATGACTACGTGATCGACGGCAGCAAGGTCTTCATCACCAACGGCTACACCGCCAACCTGCTGGTGGTGGTGGTGCGCACCGGCGACGCCGGCGCCAAGGGCGTGTCACTGGTGGTGGTGGAAACGGAGAACCTGCCGGGCTTTCGCACCAACATTCTGGAGAAGGTGGGCCTGCACGCCTCCGACACCTGCGAGCTGTTTTTCGCCAGCGTGCGCGCGCCGGCGGCCAACCTGCTGGGCGGCACCGAGGGCCAGGGCTTTGCGCAGCTGATGAGCCAGCTGCCGTTCGAGCGCATGCTGCTGGCGGTGGCCGCAGCGGCCGTGATCGAGCGTGCAGTGGAACTCACGGTGGAGTACACGCAGCAACGCCAGGCCTTCGGCCAGCGCGTGGCGGACTTCCAGAACACCCGATTCAAGCTGGCCGAGTGCGCCACGCTGGCGCACGTGGTGCGCAGCTTCGTCAACGACTGCACGCAGCGCCTGCTCGACGACACACTGGACGTCGAAGCGGCCTACATGGCCAAGTGGTGGACCACCGAGCAGCAGTGCAAGGTGACGGACGAGTGCCTGCAGCTCTTCGGCGGCTACGGCTACATGGCCGAGTACCCGATCGCCCGCCTGTGGGCCGACGCGCGGGTGCAGAAGATCTATGGCGGCACCAACGAGATCATGAAGGACCTCATTGCCCGCAAGGTCTGCGGCTGAGGGGCGCTGGCGGCTGCTTCAGGTCCCGCGCAGCGGGGTGGCGGCATGCGCGAGGATGGCATCCTTCAGACGCATCAGCGCGGCATCCTCCAGTGACTCGCTGCGGCACCAGAGATAGATGTTGCGCGACATCGGCCGCGCATCGACCGGCAACTCGCGCAAACGGGTACTGGATCCGAGCAGGCGCAAGGGGTACTTCGGCAACACCGACAGATGCCGCCCCTGCGCCAGGATGCGCAGCAGGATGCAGGCGTCACCCACCATGGTGATGCTGGGGCGCGCCCGCTCCACGCCGACCCGGTGAAGCATCTCACGCACGTTCTCGTCGATGAGCGACGCCGTTCCCAGGCTCACCCACTCCAGATCGAGTGAGCCGGCCTGAGCCAGCCCGCCGACCTGCGCCAACGGGTGTGCTTCGCCGCAGAAGATGCCGATCTCGTCCTCCACCAACAGGAAGCGCTCTACGCCAGGCGGCGGCTTGTCCAGCCACGACGGCGCGATGACGAAGTCCTGCATCCCGTCAACCAGTTGATCCACCAGCAGATGCGGCCGGTCGCTCTGGATGGTCAGCGCGTAACGTGGCCGCTCGGCTGCCAGTGCGGCGACCAGTCCCGGCACGAAGGCCATGCCGACCAGGGGCCCCGTGCCCAGGCGGATGCTGTGCCGAAAGCCGCTGCGATGGCGTGCGCAGGCCTCGTCGGCGTCGCGCATGCGCCGCGCAATGGCCCGCCCCTCGCGCGCCAGTACCTCGCCCAGTGCCGTGCTGCGTACGCCAAAGCGGCTGCGTTCGAACAGTTTGCCACCCGCATGCACCTCCAACGCCTGCATGCTGTGCGTCAGCGTGGGCTGTGTCAGGTGCAACAGCCGGCTCGCCTTGCTCAGCGAACCGCACTCAAGGATGGTCGCGAGTTGCATGAGTTGGCGCGGATCCATAGAAATTTTTTAATCCAAATGACTAGATATCGATTTTACGAAGATCGACACGGCTGCTAACGTCCACCTTCATGAGCCTCAACAAGCCCAACATCATCTACATCGTGGCCGACGACCTCGGCTACGCCGACCTCGGTTGCTACGGCGGCCGCGACGCGCAGTTCGGCGCCGTCTCGCCCCACATCGACGCCCTGGCCGCCGGCGGCCTGCGCCTCACCGACGGCTATTCGAACTCGCCCGTGTGTTCTCCCACACGCTTCGCCCTCATCACCATGCGCTACCAGTACCGCCTGCGCGGCGGCATGGAAGAGCCCATCAACAGCCGCAGCAAAGGCAATCCACGCCTGGGCCTGCCACCGGAGATCCCCACCCTGCCGTCGCTGCTGCGCGAGGCCGGCTACGCGACGGCGCTGGTGGGCAAGTGGCACCTGGGCTACCCGCCCAGCTTCGGCCCCCTGCGCTCGGGCTACGACGAGTTCTACGGCATCATGGCCGGGGGGGTCGATTACTTCTCGCACTGCTCGGGCAAGGGCGACCACGACCTCTTCAACGGCGAGCAGGAACACCACGAAGTGGGCTACCTCACGGACCTGCTTTCGCAGCGTGCCGTGGACTACGTGCAGCGCCGCGCCGACGCTGCGCGCGCCGGCCAGCCTTTCTTCATCAGTCTGCACTACACCGCACCGCACTGGCCCTGGGAGACGCGTGACGACGCGCACCTGGCCGAACAGGTGAAGGACAACCTGTTCCATCTGGACGGCGGCAACGTCGAAACCTACCGCCGCATGATCCACCACATGGACGAGGGCATTGGCGCGCTGGTGGCCGCGCTGCGCGCGCAGGGCCTGCTGGAGGACACGCTGATCGTCTTCACCAGCGACAACGGCGGCGAGCGTTTCTCCGACAACTGGCCGCTGGTGGGCGGCAAGATGGACCTCACCGAGGGCGGCATCCGCGTGCCGTGGATCGCCCACTGGCCGCGCGTCATTCCGGCGGGCCGCACCAGCGCCCAGCACTGCATGACCATGGACTGGTCCACCACGCTGCTGGACGTGGGCGGCGGCCAGCCCTCGGCGGACCACCCCATCGACGGCGTGTCGCTGGCGCGCATCCTGCGCAATCCGGACGACACCTTCGAACGCCCGCTGTACTGGCGCATGAACCATCGGCAGCAGCGCGCGCTGCGCCGCGGCGACTGGAAGTACCTCAAGGTCGACGAGCACGAGTACCTGTTTAACCTCACGCAGGACGCGCGGGAGCGCGCCAACCTCGCCAGCCGCGACGCCGAGCGCCTGGTACGCATGCGTGACGACTGGCTGCAGTGGAACGCCACCGTACCCGCCATCCCCGAGGAAGCCACCGTCAGCCTGGGCTACTCGGTCAAGGACATGCCACAACGCTGACGCCCCACGCCAGAGCCACTTCCCACGCAAAAACACAACGAGGAGACACCATGACCTGTGCCAAGACCCTGACCTCTCTCGCCGCCACGCTGTTGCTGGGCGCGGCCTCGCTGCACGCCAGCGCGCAGCAGTGGCCGGAACGCCCCATGCGCGTGATCGTTCCGCTGCCACCCGCCGGGCCGAGCGACATCGTGCTGCGCGGCGCCGCCCCCAAAGTGCAGGAGATTCTCAAGCAGCCGCTGGTCATCGACAACAAGCCCGGTGCGAACGGCAACATCGGATCGGCCGAAGCCGCGCGCGCCAACCCCGACGGCTACACCTGGCTGTGGACCACCGACACCACGCTCACGGTGAACCCGCACGTGTACGCGAAGATGCCGTTCCAGACCACGGACCTGCAGCCCGTCATCCGCGCCAGCGCCTTCAGCCAGACCCTGGTGTGCAACCCCAAGGTGGGCGTGAAGACCGTGGCCGAACTCGTGGCGAAGGCGCGCCGCGCGCAAATGACCTATGCGTCAGGCGGTGCCGGCTCGCCCGGCCACCTTACCACCGAGCTGTTCAGCACCGCGGCAAGCATCCAGATGACGCACGTGCCCTACAAGGGCCCGGCCGCTGCCGTGCAAGACATGCTGGGAGGCCAGGTGGAATGCGGTTTTCTCGCCGGTCCCACGGTGCTGCCGCAAGTCAAGACCGGCAAGCTCGTCGCGCTCGCCGTCTCGGGGGCCAGGCGCTCGCCCCTGCTGCCCGAGGTACCCACCGTAGCCGAGGCCGGTTATCCCGGCTTCGACGCCAGCTTCTCACTCGTGATGTTCGCCCCCAAGGGAACGCCCGCAACCCTGGTGCAGAGGATGCATGACGCCATGGCCGTGGCCCTCAAGAACCCGGAACTGGTCGAGCGACTCGTCCAGTCCGATCAGAGCGTGGTCGCCGGCAACGCAGCTGAAACCGCCAAGCGCCTGGCCGAAGACACACAACGCTGGGGCGAGGTAGCCCGCCGCATCAACCTCAAGCTCGACTGAGCCCTGACCGCGTCGCTCAGGCCGGCACGGCTTCGGCCTGCGGCAGCTTGACGCGGCCTTCGGTGCTGAACTGGTAGTCCTCGAAGACGTGCTGGGCGGTGAGCAGCTGGTAGCTGCCGTCGTCATGGCGCACGCTGGTGTCCTTCAGGCGCCAGGTCAGCTGGCCGCAGGTCCAGATCTCGAAGTTGCGCATGTGGGTGCACAGGCAGGTCTTGTCCCACACCTTGACCTTGCGCTCGCCGGGATGGGCGGCCACCTCGCGGTTGTAGGCATCGATGTAGGCGCACTTGCCGTTGGCGTCGAGCAGATAACCGTAGGCCTCGCAGTTCGGGCGGATGCCGTCGCCGATGCCCGGGCTGCTCTTGATCATGCGCATCGGATAGCCGGTGGGCGAGATCTCGTTGACCTCGATGTCGTCTTCATTGGCCTTGAAGTATTCCTGCTTGACGTCGTCAGGCAGACCACACTCCTTGGTGACCGTGAAGCGCGTGGCCACCTGCACGCCGGAAGCGCCGGCTTCCAGGAAGCGCACCGCATCGCTGCCGGTGAAGATGCCGCCGGCCGGGATGAGCGGAATATCGAGCTGTTCCTGCTGCAGCCACTGGCGGATCTCGGCCACGATGGTCGCCAGGTCGTACTGCGCCCAGTCCATGCCGAAGCCCAGGTGGCCGCCGGCCAGTGGGCCCTCCACCACCACGTAATCGGGCAGTCGATTCAGGCGGCTGTTCTTCTTCAGGAACAGCTGCAGCGCGCGCAGCGAGGAGACGATGATGCCCAGCTTGGCATCGCGGAAGCGCGGGTTGCCCTCCATCAGCGCGAACGAGCCCAGGTGCAGGCCAGCCGCCAGCGTGATGCCGTCGATGCCGGCGTCCAGCGCCGCATTCAGGCGCACGCTCAGCGTCTCCTTGGGCGCGTTCATCGTCAGCTTTTCCATGCAGTTGATGAACACCATGCCGCTGCCGGTCTTGCGCGCCATGGTGTTCTCGACGTGCAGGCGCGTGGCCTCGGCCAGATCACCGAGGTTGAACTTCACGGCGGACTTGTCGGACGAGGCGACGTTGTACTGGTACTGCGCCTGCTTGGCCTTGACGTACTTGGTCTTGTAGCGACGGTCGGTCACCGTCTTGATCATGGCATCCGAAATGTGGCCCACGCCGCCCAGGCGGGCCGCCTCCAGCGCCAGGTCGGCCGTGGAAATGTCGACCCCCATGCCGCCGATCATGATGGGCACCAGTTCCTGGCGACCCAGGCGCATGCGGTAATCATCCAAACGTTTCATTGTCAACTCGTCGTGGTCAGGCCGGATAGTCCGGCGCCGTGCATCTTTGTCCAGCTCGGGATTATGAACTGCCGCCGGGGCCTGGTGCCGTACCCCTGCACATGGCCCGGCCTCTTGTCACGACAGATTCACCAAATGCTGATCTAGCGCAGGATTTGTGCCCTTGCGCCCGGCGCACAATCCCTGCTTTGCCCGCCTCCCCCTGCCATGCTGAGCTTTCTGCCACCTTTCGTCAAAGGCCCTCTGGCCTTTCTGCTGCTGGTGATCAACACGCTGTTCTGGTGTGTGTTCCTGTTCGCGTTCGCGCTGATCAAGCTGGTGCTGCCCTTCGGCGGTGTGCGCCGACAGATCGATCGTGCGCTCAACGCGATTGCCACCGCCTGGATCAGCTGCAACAGTGCATGGATGCGGCTGACGCAGGCCACGGCGTGGGACGTACAGGGGGTAGCGGAGCTGCGCTACCAGGGCTGGTACCTGGTGAACTGCAACCACCAGTCCTGGGTCGACATCTTCGTGCTGCAGCACGTGCTGAACCGGCGCATCCCGCTGCTGAAGTTCTTTCTCAAGCAGCAGCTGATCTACGTGCCGGTGATCGGGCTGGCCTGGTGGGCGCTGGATTTCCCGTTCATGAAGCGGCACGGCAAAGCGGCGCTGCGTCGCAACCCGCAGCTGCGCGCGCAGGACCGCGAGACCACGCGCCGCGCCTGCGCCAAGTTCGCCCGCGTTCCCACCAGCGTGATGAACTTTGCCGAGGGTACACGCTTCACCGCCGCCAAGCACCGCGCCCAGGCCTCGCCCTACCGCCACCTGCTCAAGCCCAAGGCCGGCGCGCTGGCGCTGGCGCTCAACGCCATGGGCGAGCAGTTCCACGCCATGATCGACGTGACCATCGTCTACCCTGCCGGCGCCCCCACGTTCTGGCAGTTCCTGTGCGGACGCACGCCCCAGGTGCTCCTGCGCGCGCGGCAGCTGCCCATTCCGGCCGAGTTCTGCAGCGGCGACTACGAGGGCGACGCGGATTTCCGCGGCCAGTTCCACCGCTGGCTGGCCGCGATCTGGGAAGAGAAAGACCAGCAGATCGAGGTGCTGCTGCACGGCAGCCCGGCGTAGGGCACATAGAAGCCACCTGTCCGAGGGAAGCGCCGGCAGCGCCAGCCCCGCTCAACCGGCCGAACAGCGATTGCGGCCACCGCTCTTGGCCTGGTACAGCCGGGCATCGGCCAGCCGCACGGCGACATCCTCGCTCTGATCCTCGGGTCTTGCTTCGGCCAGGCCGATGCTCACCGTCACGCGCCCAATCATCGGTGCCGGCTTGCTCTCAACAGCCTGGCGCAGTTTCTCGGCCACCCCGAGGGCGGCGGAAATGCCGGTGGCAGGCAACAGCACCAGGAATTCCTCACCCCCGAAACGAGCGATGAAGTCACTCTCGCGCAGGTTGACCTGCAAGGTCTGCGCCACCAGCCGCAGCACCTGGTCGCCGGTGGCATGACCATGGGTGTCGTTGATCGGCTTGAAGTTGTCGATGTCAATCAGCAAGACCGTGTAGGCCAGCTGCTGTCGCTTGAGCCGGACGAACTCGCTCTGCAGGCGCTCGTTGGCGGCCAGCCGGTTGGACAGGCCGGTCAGTACATCCTGCCGGGACTGGCGCAACAGTTCCTCGTTCGCTTTCAGCAGCTCGGCCGTTCGCTCGGCCACGGCGCGTTCCAGGTAAGCGTTGCTTTCGGCCAATGCGTTCTTGCGCTTCAGCAGCGTTCTGGCCATGCCCCGCAAGGCCGTGGCCAATTCGTAGAGTTCCAGCGTCCGCTGCCGGGCGGAATCCAGTTCCGTATCTTCCTGCCCCAACTCGATCAGGTAGGCCCTCTGCGCCAGCTCGCGCAACGGCCGGGAAACCACGGTCGCCGCCCACCAGATCAGCAACAGGAAGACGGCCGTGGCCCCCAGGAACAACAGCCAAGCAATCCACTGCAGGCTGGCAATGTCCTGCAGGGCCTGCCCGGTGGGTTGGCGCACGACCACACGCCAGCCCATGGACTGCCCCGACGGATCGTGCCTGACGGCCACCATGCTGGCCAGGTACTCCACGTCGTCCTTCCAGGTATCGAGGCGGAATTTCTCGGCCACGGACAACGCCGCCGGCAGCTCGACCGTACCGTTGTAGCGCAGCGGATGGATGACGCGGCCGTTCTTGTTGACGATGAGGATCTCGACCCGCGTCTGCGCCGCATTGGACGGCTTGAGCACCTGCACCACGTCGGTGGCCCAGCCCCAGTCCGCGTGCGCCCCCAGCACCCCTCGTACCTGCCCCTGCAAGTCCAGCACCGGCGAGGCGAAATCGATCAGATGCAAGGGGTCCCCGCTCGCCGACGGCGGAAGCAGCCGGCCCAACAGCAAGGCCTCGTGCAGGTCACCGGAAAACGATCCCTGCAGACCTTGCTGGAACCATGGCCGGGCAGCCACGCTTGCGCCTTCGAGCAACTTGCCTGTCGCGGCGCGGACCGTGCCGGTGGGATCGACCACCCCCAGCCAGGAATAGTGCGGGTAAGAGCGCTGGAGCCGCTCCAGCGTGACACGAAGACTTGGGTCGTCGAGCCTGGCCTGCCTGAACAGGGCCGACTGGGCCATGAGATCAATCTCGCGCTGACGCTCGTGCAGGTCTGCCGCCAGCACGGAAGCGACCGCCGTGGCCAGGTCATGAACCGACTCACCGCGTTCCCGCACCAGCTTGTCGGTGTAGGTGCCGCTGATGTACAGGTAGATCGGCAAACCCACCACCAAGGTAAGGCCACCGAAAACACGAATCAGGAACTGCCTGAGGCTGTAGCGACGGATTTGCGTGTGCTTCACCAGATTTCCATTTTTATCGAATTTTGATTATCAACCCAGATGAATCCGCCTGCAAGCCGCAGGCAATGGTTGGGCGGTCGGGTGGACGGCTCAGGGTTGTACCGAACGCTTGCGATAGACTGCCTGACGGCATGGGCGCTCGATGTGAAGGGCGCCTGCCTCCCCAGTACCCATCAACATGTCTTCTCAGCGTTACGACGCCCTGCCCTTCAAGGAACTGCGCCGGCTGGCAGAAGGCAGCTTTTTCCTCAAACCAGACGCGGAGGCCCAGTTCCAGCTCGGCCTGCGCTACGCCCATGGCGTCGGCACCGAAAAGGACGCCAAGCAGGCGGCGGTCTGGTTCCGTCAGGCGGCCGATGCTGGCCACGTGGAAGCACAGCGCCACCTGGCCTACGCCTACCTGAACGGGCGCGGGGTCGGCAAGAGCGAGCCGGAAGGCATCCGCCGGCTGCGCATGGCCGCCGAGCGCGGTGACGCGCCGGCACGGCGTCAGCTGGGCTACCACTACGCTACCGGCGTCGGCGTGCCGCGGGACGAACAGGAGGGCGTGCACTGGTTCCAGCTCGCGGCCGAACAGGGCGACAGCTACGCCCAGTACAACCTGGCCTTCGCCTATGCCAACGGCCGGGGCGTGCCTGTCAGCCAGCAGCAGGCCATCGCGTGGTACCAGCGGGCGGCCGAGCAGGGCATGCCGGAGGCGCAGTGCGAGTTGGCCCTGATCTACGAGCACGGCCTCGGCGTGCCAGTGGACTATGCGCAGAGCGTCCACTGGAACCAGCTGGCCGCGGAGAAGAAATTTGCCGAGGCCTGCAGCAACCTCGGTTGGCTGTACGAGAACGGCCTGGGCGTCCCGCAGGACCTGGAGCAGGCGCAGCACTGGTACGAGGAAGCCGCGCGGCAGGACTACGCCGAAGCCAAGGAACGCCTGGCGCGGCTGCGCGAGCGGCGCTCGCACGTGCAGGCAGTGCCCGAACACTTCCTGCCGGCCGACGAGTCGGTGGCCGACTACCTCCAGTCCGCCTTCGCTGACTTCGTGGGCCTGGAGGTGGTGCGCCAGGAAGTGTTCCGACAGGCCAGCTACCTGCAGGTGCAGAGGCTGCGGGCGCAGCAGGGCTTGCGCGTGCCCAACTGGCCGTCACGGCACCTGGTCTTCCTGGGCAACCCGGGCACCGGCAAGACCACGATCGCGCGCATCATCGCCGGCCTGTACCAGCGGCTGGGTATCCTCAAGACCGACAAGATCGTCGAGACCGACCGTGCCGGTCTGGTGGCGGCCTACATCGGCCAGACCGCGCTCAAGACGCGGGCGGTGGTGGAGTCGGCGCTGGGCGGCATTCTGTTCATCGACGAAGCCTATGCCCTGGCGCGCGCCGGCAGCCAGGACTTCGGCCACGAAGCCATCGAGACGCTGCTCAAGATGATGGAGGACCACCGCGACGACCTGGTGGTGATCGTGGCCGGCTACACAGCCGAGATGGAAGACTTCATCCGGTCCAACCCGGGCCTGGCCTCGCGCTTCAACCGCTATGTCCATTTCCCCGACTACACGCCGGAGGAGCTGCTGCACATCTTCCTGAACTTCTGCAGCAAACACTCCTACCGGTTGGACGAATCCACCCACCACGGTCTCAAGACCATCTTCCAGCGCGAGATCCAGGTGCAGCGCGAACGCTTCAGCAATGCGCGCTATGTGCGCAACCTGTTCGAGAAGGTGATCGAAGCACAGGCGCAACGCGTGCTGGCGCTGCCGCAGGCCGGCAAGCCGGAACTGCAGGCCATCCTGCCCGCTGATGTGGAAAGCGCGCTCGGGGAGCCGCTGCCCGCCGATGACGGCCCGCTGGCCAGCTACGAGCAGGCGCTGCGCAAGCTCAACGGCCTGGTCGGCCTGCCGCAGGTCAAGCGTCAGGTGCAGCGTCTGTTCGCCTTCATGCGCTTGCAGCGCCTGCGCGCCAAGGCCGGCCTGCGGGTGCCGACTGGCATCACGCAGCATCTGGTGTTCACCGGCAATCCGGGCTCCGGCAAGACGGCGGTGGCGCGCATCGTGGCCGACCTCTTCTACAGCCTGGGCATCATCCCGTCCAACCGTATCGTGGAAGTGGACCGGGCCGGTCTGGTGGCGGGGTATGTGGGACAGTCGGCCATCAAGACGCGTGAGGTGCTGGAGTCCGCCCTGGGCGGCGTCCTGTTCATTGACGAGGCCTACGCGCTGGCGCAGGGCGACGACGAGCGGGACTTCGGCCGTGAGGTCATCGACACCCTGCTCAAGTTCATGGAAGACCACCGCGACCAGTTGGTGGTGATCGTTGCCGGCTACCCCGAGCCGATGCGTCGCTTCATCGACAGCAATCCGGGCCTGCGCTCGCGCTTCAGCCACTACATCGCCTTTGACGACTATGAACCGGCTGACCTGATCGGCATCTTTGACAAGTACTGCCGCGAATCCGAATACACACTGGACGACGACGCCCGCCCCCTGCTGCTGGAGCGGCTGCGCGCCTTGCACCAGGCGGGCCGCACCACCGACAACGGCCGCTTCGTGCGTAACCTGTTCGAGCGCTGCATCGAGGTGCAGGCCGAGCGGCTGGCACACCTGGGCGAGAGCGCCGACACCGACATGAACAGCCTGAGCAGCGAGGATGTCCTGACGGCACTGGCGGAAGTGCTGGCCGGGCAGGGGCAGCGGCCGGCCGCCGCCCCCGCCCTGGCGGCACACCCGGCACAGGCGGTGACCGCTACTGCAACGCCGTCGCGCTCCGCCCAACTTTCCTGAACGCCGGCGCCCCGGCCCTCAGGCCGTGATCTCGCGCGCCGTGATCTGGTATCGGAAGGCGTCGGGCGAATAGGAATCGAGCCGCTCGCCGGCGGTTTCGCACACGGGGTACATCAGGAAGCCGAGCTTCGGCCCCTCGGCCCCTGGCAAGGCCAGATCGTGTGCCATGTTCCAGGCCAGCCAGTTACCCTCCCAGCCGCCAAACAGCGCCTTGTTGACCGGCGCCACCACGGGGTGCCTGGTGTCCTTGATCCACTCTGCCGTCTCCAGCCGCATGACCTTCGCCACATCAGCCGGATCCGCCGCCACCCAACCGTAGTCTTTCAGGTAAACCTCGGCGCGGCAGTGCTGCGCGCCCTTGAGGCTGGCCGGGTTGCCGCTGAGCTCCTTGTAGCCGAAGCTTGAGGGCACGAGGCGCAGGCCATACACATCGCGCGCGGGCAGGCCGACGGCGCGGCACAGACCGACGAAGATGGCGTTCAGGTCGGCACACTTGCCGCCCAGGTTGCCGCTCTCCAGCATGGCCTTGATGTCGCCCTCACCGCAGCCGCGGGTCTTGGGCTCCCGGTAGGTGTTGGCCACCACCCAGTCGTAGATGGCACGCGCCTTCTCGACGTCGGTCTTGGCGCCGCCCGTGGCTTCCAGCGCCGTCTTGCGCACAATGCCGTCGGTCGGCAGCAGCGTGGTGGGCTGGGTCCAGAACTTCAGGGTGGCGGCGTCTTCGTGCACCGGCTTCTTCATGGCCCAGTCCACGGCACGGTTGCGCGTCTGGATGCGGCTGGTGATCTCGACCCACGGTTGTTTCTCGCCGGCAGCGAACGTCACAGCGAGGAATTTGGCCCCGTAGTGGCGGTCGCCGGCCATGCGGGTCTGGCCGTTGCTGCTGTAGCGGCTGTCCAGCGACTGCTGCCAGTCGGTATCGACCGAGGGCACCGGCAACCAGACGCGCGTGGCACCGTCGGCCTGCTGCACGTCGACGCGGGTGGTGACCTCAAAGGTACGCCAGGCACCGGGCTGAGGGTTGAACTGGCGCTGCGCCGTCGCCGGCTGGGCCTGGCCCAATACGGGCAGCGTGTAAGCGGCGGACAGGGCTGCCGCGTTCATGAGGAATGAACGACGCACGGTGGTCATGTAGAGAACTCCGTCATAGATGGTGTGACCGTGGCCGGCGCAGGTGAAGATGCGCCGGAACCGCGTGCGGCCGACCCGATTGGCAGCCGCAGGGCGATTATCTCCGCCACAACCTCGTGTTATCCCCAAGCGAAACCCTAAATCCCATGGGGTATATTGAGCCAACAATGATGAGAATGCGGCTGGAGACCTACCACTCGATGATGCAGCCCGGTCTGCACCTGACGCCTGCGTGCCGTGGCATCGTGCTGCGGGGCCGGCCGGGGTCGGCCGAGACTGTGCGGCAGACCGTGCTGGAGCGCCTGGCCGCCACCGACCTGGACCCCGTGGTGCATGCCGAGGCCGGCCTGGACGGCGCCGGTACCTGGGTACGCCTGTGGCTGGATGCCGGCGCTGCGCAGGCCTGGGCCCCGGGCCTTAACACCCTGCAGTTGGCGCAGACCCTGCAACTGGATACCGTGAACCGGCCGGACGACCTGGTGCGCGAGATCCTGCTCACCCTGCTGATGGGGCCGGTGCCCTTCGAATACCCCAGCGTGGACGAACTGGTGTCGGCGGTGCACATCCGGCGCAACATCGTGCAGGCAGCGCGCAAGACCACGCTGGCCTTCGACACCGACGCCGCCGAACGCCCGCCTGCCTACTGGACCTACCACGAGACCACCGGGTTCACCATTCTGCCGGGCGTGTCGCTGATC
>CALRMF020000048.1:0-13284 GCA_943369035.1 Curvibacter sp. AEP1-3 | reverse complement strand
GGCAGACCCGTTTCAGTAGGTCGCAAATACAACTTGAACGACTGCCAGGCAGCGATTGCGGTCGATCGGCAGAGGGCGCCGAGTTAACGGTCCCTGTGCCGATGCGGATACTGAGTCCCCCAGCCAGCCGCGCCAAATGACCTTGGTTTGCGCCAAGGGTCGCGGGTGTTGCGGACGGAACCGCGGCACGCTTCAGGTCCTCCGTCAATGGCAGGCCAGACGCTCCTAGATAGGGGCTGTTGCCGATGAGGGATTCTCTAACTTAAAGTCGTGGTATGTCGTCGCCTCACGTTTCTTTCTTGGCAGCCCTGACAAGTCTCTCCAAGGACCAGATCAAGCAAGCTGGGCAGCGGTACACACCAGGCGTTGATCCGAACGCCCCGAACCTCCGAATCGAATCACTCTTCACCGCCATTGAGAACGTCGCTTGCGGCGCGGGCGCGTTCGCGCGGTTTGAGGGTGTCCTGGAGGCGTTCTCGAAGGCCTGGGACAGCGCCAAGAACTGCAGTCAGCGGCGCGACGCGATTCAAACGCTGGCGGACAAGGCGCGCAAACTCTTGCCATCGATCATGAGCCGATTGCGTGCGAGGGATGCGCGGGCAGCGGACGAGTGGTCTGAGCAACTTGCGCGCCTTGAATCCGATCTTGAAGCTGACATGGATCACTGGCGCGCCGAGGACGCCAAGCTGTCGCCGACTACCGGGGATGGTGGTTACTCCTCCGAACGCAATACCGTCCGCGGCAACATGAACTCCATCGGACGGTGTTTGGGCGTCGTGCGAGACGAAAGAGAATTCGTTCAGAGCGCAGCGTTCAAGGTCCTGTTCGACCCGCTACTGCTGGTCAGCGGCGAGTGGGGCACGGGCAAGACGCACCTGCTGTGTGACGTAACGCAGATGCGGATCGCGCGAGGCCAAGCCACCGTTTTGGTACTGGCCAAGAATTTCGAAGGGCGTGTCGTCGCCGAGATTTGCGGTCGCATCGAAGCAGGGTGCAGTGAAGACGAGATTTTCGACCAACTTCAGGCGCTGGCCGAAGAGCGAGGGGAGCGCGCAGTCGTCATCGTGGATGGCGTCAACGAAGGACGTCGGCGGGAGTGGCGCGAAGCTGTAAGCACCCTTCAATCCCTCGTTGCATCGCGCCCAAGTGTCGGGTTGATCGTCACGTGCCGGACACCGTTCGAGTCAATCGCGATCGAGCAGAACGACTTGGACAAGTTCCACAAGGTGACGCACCTTGGATTCGACGATCAGGAGTTCGATGCCCAGGCAGCCTTCTTCGAGTATTACAACCTTCCGCTGCCCGAGGTTCCGCTGCTTGACCGCGAATTCTCGCGGCCCCTCACGCTGAAGTTGATCTGCCAGTCGCTGCAGAACCTCACCGGCAAGAAGTTGGCCAAGGGATTCGCTGGGATTGCCTCTGGTCAAAAGGGGATGACCTTTGTGCTCGAAGCGTTCGTTAAGCGCGTCGGCGAGCCGATCGAAGGTGAATTCGGCCTGAACGCCAAGGGATGCTGGTTCCTGCTGAAGGGAAGCGATCAAATCGCTGACAGACGCCTCGCCGGATTCGCGCCATGCATGGCGGTCAACTTGCGCGGCTATGTTCGGCCCGCCGAGGCGGACCGCATCATCGCGGCAAATTACCCGGCACTGAAGCCGGCGCAGCGCCGTCAACTTCTTGAGGCACTGCGCACGAATGGTCTGATCGAAGAAGACGCGATTTGGTACTCCTCCCGATCCGAGTTCAAGTCCCGCGTCGTCTTCCGTCTGCCTTACCAGCGTTTCAGCGACCATTTGGTCGCGCGGCACTTGCTGAAGACGTACCTCGACGTGTCTTCGGCGACAACGATCAGGCGCAGTTTCTCGGCCAAATCGCCGCTCGCCCGAATCTTTCGGATGGCGAGCCGCTATTTGCGTGAATATGCAGAGCCAGGCTGGGCACAGGCATTGATCACCGAATTTCCGGAGCGTGTGGGCACGCGGCTGCCGGCCAAGGAGCGTGAACTGTTCTTCGTGCTGCCCAAACGGGCCCAGAATCTGGATGCGTACTTCGCCCCGTTCATCGAAGGGATGTTCTGGCGCGATCCGGCGGCGTTTACCGAGGGGACACGGGCTGTTATCAATCAGTATTTGAACGCTGGGGTCCAAGCATGGGAGCGAGTGGTTGACGCAATGGCCGCCGTCTCGACCAAACCGAAGCACCCGTACCACGCCCGGCGCTTGTATGACTTCCTTGCACGCTTTCCGATGCCGGATCGGGATCTGCAGTGGTCCGAATACCTTCGACGGCGGTACGCATCGCCCACCATTCACAGGTTGCTGACGTGGGCACAGAAGCTGAGCACGGCGAACATGACCCCGCAGTCCGCGAAGGAGATTGTCATCCTGCTCTCGCTTGTTCTGACGACCGTCAACCGCGCTGACCGCGATATTGCGACCAAGGCGCTCGTATTGATCGGCGAACGGTTTCCCGACGTGCTTTTCAGCCACCTTGAGACGAGCCTTGCGTTCAATGACCCGTATTTGCCGGAACGGATGCTGGCGGCCGCCTACGGAACAACCTTGTCGCTGGTGGACTCTGAAAACGCCGCGACGTTTCGATCTGTGCTCGGGCCGCTCGCCAAGACGCTGTACCGCAAGATGTTCGCACCCGGAGCGAAGTACGCGACCCACCACACGCTGATGCGAGACTACGCGCTGGGGATCATCGAGATGGCGCAGCGCGCGAAATGCGTCGCACTTCCGAAAACTGCAAGCCGTAACCTCGCCGCGCCCTATCCGAACACGCCTTCGACTTTCACGAGCAACGGCACACCTGATCCGAAGGTGGAAGACGCCATCGGTCACGCGATCCAGATGGACTTCGGCAACTACACGATTGGGCGCTTGATCCCGCAGCGCTCAAACTACGACGACCAGCATCCGGGCTACGTGCAGGTTCGCGCGAAGATCAAACGTCGCATGTTCGACCTGGGGTATCGCGAGGAGCGCTTTAAGAATTCTGATCGCGAAATCGGAAACACCTCCTGGAATGCACGTGACCAGGACAAGGTCGACCGGTACGGCAAAAAGTACTCGTGGATCGCATACTTCGAAATGTGGGGTGAGCGCGAGGCTGCGAGGAAACTGCCGGATTGGCGCCTCGGCGAAAGGACGTCCGACTGCGGCGTGGACCCAAGTTTCCCAAAGCGCCCACCCCAATGGACACCGCCGATCCCCGACCTGTTTGGTGACTGGGGAGGAGACGCCGACGCGTGGGTCGGAGGTGGTTTCACACCGAGCTGGAATTCCCTGCTCGTTGTTCCGGAAATCAATGGGCACCCGGGTGAGTGGGTTCTTCTTGAAGGCTTCGTCCGCGGCCTTGACGCGAGTACCGATCGCAGTCTGTTTGCGTTTCTGAGGGGCGTGTTCGTCGCGCGCAAAGACGTGGAGGCCCTCCGTTCGAAGTTTCTTGCGATTGACTACCCGGGTAACCACGCGATTCCAGAGGGGGCGACCGCGACTTACCTCTACGCCGGTGAGGCTGGGCGCCGCCAGAACTATGTGCGACGACTACGTCAGCGGGACGGAACGTACCGCCGGCAGACTGTGGAGGCCTTTGGCAGCTACGAGCGGGTTTACAAGAAGCGCAAGACACCAGCACAAACCCTCACGATCAAGTTGGTCTCCAGCGATGGAGTGGAGTCAGAGCGTTCGCTTGTGCGGTTACTCGACCCTACGTATGAAATGCGGCGTGTGCCGGGCATCCGCATCGAAGTTCCCTCCATTCAGTTTGGCTGGGAGTCGTACCACTCGACGCAGAACGATTTCTCGGGCTTTGACCTTCCCGCGCCGAAATTGATCCAGCGCCTTGGTCTGGCGAGCAAGAATCGGGAGATCGACTTCTACGATGCGGTGGGCAATCCTGGAAGTCTTTATCGCGAGGCGGGCGACGGATGGAAGGGAAATCGACACAGCCTCCTGTATGTCCGCGCGGATCTTCTTCGCCGTTACCTCACCGAGACGCGCCAAGTCCTCGTCTGGTGCAATTGGGGAGAAAGGGAATGGCTGAACAAGATGGAAGGCCACAATGTGATCCGTACCCCCGCAAGGCAGCGGATATGGGAGGCTCACAGCCACATTCACCGCTCGTTTTCGGAATGGTCAGCCAAAGACTCGACCGTCAAATAGTCCTCACCTCGATCAACAAGGCGGACGCCTGGTTTGCGCGCGCTCGGCCATGTGTCAGTCCGGCGTCGACGTCTTGCATCTGCAGGCATCTCTCGCCTTGTTCGGTTCGTGGGCGGCTTTCGGCCAACAGCGACCCTTCCCTCCAGACCTCCGCCAATGTCAGGTATCGGCAATCGCGGCCATTCGCCCGTCAAGATTGACTGACGGCAGTCGGCATGAAGCAGACCTCGCACAGTTGGGCGGCTGGTCTGCAGCGATTGCTGCCTGTCGTGGTCGCGTCGTCACGTCACGGTTTCTTCCCCGCATCAGTCATTCGGGTGTCCATGATCTGGCCGACACTACGGCCGGTTTGAAATGAACAGCTGACATTGGTGGCGCGCCGGATCGCAGCTGCGTTTTGAACGACTGCTGCCTGCCATTGCGAACAGGCACTCCCGACCCGGAACGGACTTTCACCATGCGTTGGCAAAAGTCCGCTTTCGGCAGCTACCACGGAACATCCTCAGGGTTGAGATGCTTTTCTCAGCCACATTCAAAGGCAAACGGCCAAGCCCTCGCGGTCGAGGCTCTGTTGTCCCTATCACTTACTGAGCGGGCAACGCTTTTGAATTTCCTACACAAGTGAAATCCAGATCGTCATCTGGCTGAGCTCAGGGGCCAGCGCAGCCCCGCATAGCTGGGCTTTTCCATGGTGTGCTGGGGATGGTGCACGGGGGCTATTGCAGAGACTGCCTGATGCCCGCCAGTTCAAGTTCCATCTATTCGATTTCCCCTAGTATGCGTTTAGCACCATCAAGGTACATCAACCCCTCTGGCGTGAGGTCCATGCGTCGCGTAGTGCGCGCGACAAGCGTCATACCCTAGCGGTCTTCCATCTGCCGCAGACGCTTGCTTACTGCCGGAGTGGTGAGCCCAAGCTCACAGGCAGTTGCAGTAAGGCTGCCGCACCGCGCGAGCACGGAAAAGAAGCTCAGGTCGGTCGGGAAGATGACGCGCGTCATCGTGGTCTCTGAAATGTTCCACTCAGCGGGCGTTGGCGTTGGCGTTGGCGTTGGCCTCGGCCACCGTGAGGGCGGTCATGTTGACGATCCGGCGGACGGTCGCGCTGGCCGTGAGGATGTGCACCGGCTTGGCGGCGCCCAGCAGCATCGGACCCACGGCGATGTTCCCGCCGGCGGCCGTCTTGAGCAGGTTGTAGGAGATGTTCGCCGCGTCGATATTCGGCAGCACCAGCAGGTTGGCGTCGCCGGTCAGCGTGCTGTTGGGCATGATCTGCGCGCGGGCCGCGCCGTCCAGCGCCACGTCCCCGTGCATCTCGCCGTCCACTTCCAGCCAGGGGGCTTGGGTGCGCAGCAGTTCCAGCACCTGGCGCATCTTCACGGCGCTGGGCTGGTTGCTCGAGCCGAAGTTCGAATGCGACAGCAGCGCCGCCTTGGGCTTGATGCCGAAGCGCATCATTTCCTGGGCGGCCATCACCGTGATCTCCGCCAGCTGCTCGGCCGTCGGGTCGTAGTTCACGTGGGTGTCCACCAAGAACACCTGCCGGCCCGGCAGGATCAGGGCGTTCATCGCGGCGTAGGTGTTGGTGCCGGGGCGGCGGCCGATCACCTGGTCCACGTACTGCAGGTGCAGGTGGGTCAGGCCCCAGGTGCCGCAGATCATGCCGTCGACCTGGTCCTTGTGCAGCAGCATGGCGCCAATCAGGCTCAGGCGGCGGCGCATCTCGATCTTGGCCATCTGCACCGTCACGCCCTTGCGCTCGGTCATCTGGTGGTAGGTCTGCCAGAAGTCGCGGTAGCGGTCGTCCTGCTCCACGTTGACCACGTCGTAGTCCTCGCCGGCGCGCAGGCGCAGGCCGAACTTCTCGATGCGCTGGGCCATCACGGCCGGGCGGCCGATCAGGGTCGGGCGGGCGATGCCCTCGTCCACCACGATCTGGGCGGCGCGCAGCACGCGCTCCTCCTCACCTTCGGCGAAGGCGATGCGCTTCTTCTTGGCCAGCTTGGCGGCCGCCATGATGGGCTTCATGGCGGTACCGGAGGCGTAGACGAAGCTCTGCAGCTTGTCGCGGTACGCATCCATGTCCTGGATCGGGCGCAGCGCCACGCCGCTGGCGGCGGCCGCCGCGGCCACGGCCGGGGCGATCTTGATCATCAGGCGCGGGTCGAACGGCTTGGGAATCAGGTATTCGGGGCCGAAGGCCAGCTGCTCGCCGGCATAGGCCGCAGCCACCACCTCGCTCTGCTCGGCCTGGGCCAGCTCGGCGATGGCATGCACCGCCGCGATCTCCATCTCATCGGTGATCGTGGTGGCGCCGCAATCCAGCGCGCCGCGGAAGATGTAGGGGAAGCACAGGACGTTGTTGACCTGGTTCGGGAAGTCGGTGCGGCCGGTGGCCAGGATGGCGTCGGGGCGCACGGCCTTGGCGTCGGCCGGCTGGATTTCCGGGTTCGGGTTGGCCAGGGCCATGATCAGCGGGCTCGGGGCCATCTTCTTGACCATGTCCTGCTTGAGGACGCCGCCGGCCGACAGGCCCAGGAAGATGTCCGCGCCTTCGATGACTTCGGACAAGGTGCGGTGGGGCGTGTCCTGCGCGAACTGGACCTTGTCCTCGTCCATCAGCTCGGTACGGCCCTTGTAGACCACGCCGGCCAGGTCGGTCGCGAAGATGTTCTCGCGCGGCAGGCCCAGCTTGACCAGCAGCTGCAGGCAGGCCAGGGCGGCGGCGCCGGCGCCGGAGGTCACCAGCTTGACCTTCTTGAGGTCCTTGCCCACGACCTTCAGGCCGTTGAGGATGGCCGCGCCCACCACGATGGCGGTGCCGTGCTGGTCGTCGTGGAAGACCGGAATCTTCATGCGCTCGCGCAGCTTGCGCTCCACGTAGAAGCAGTCGGGGGCCTTGATGTCCTCGAGGTTCACGCCGCCGAAGGTCGGCTCCAGCGAGGCGATGATGTCGACCAGCTTGTCCAGGTCCTGCTTCTCGTCGATCTCGATGTCGAAGACGTCGATGCCGGCGAACTTCTTGAACAGGACGCCCTTGCCTTCCATCACCGGCTTGGCAGCCAGCGGGCCGATGTCGCCCAGGCCCAGCACCGCGGTGCCGTTGGTGATCACGGCCACCAGGTTGCCGCGGGAGGTGTAGCGGAAGGCGTTGGCGGGATCCTTGACGATCTCCTCGCAGGGCGCGGCCACGCCGGGCGAGTAGGCCAGGGCCAGGTCGTGCTGGTTCACCAGCTGCTTGGTGGCAGCGATGGCCACTTTGCCGGGGGTGGGGAATTCGTGATATTCGAGGGCGGCCTGGCGGCGGGTATCAATGGGCATGTGATTCGATCGGTGCATCGTCCAAAGAAAAAGGCGCCAGGATCTCCGTCCTGGCGCCCCGAGCCTCACATCACTTGATGAAGCTCAGCTGCCTATTGATCTTCTCGAGGATCGGCTTCTTTTTCTCGTTGAAGACGGTCTTGTTCTGCGCGATCAGGTTGTTGCCCTTGGTGTCGATCGAAATGATCAGGGGGCCAAACTCCCGCACCCGGTTGACCCACAGGGTCTCGGGCATGCCCAGGTCCTGCCACTGCGCGTCCTCGATTTCCTCGACCTGAGTGGCCGCCAGCACCGCGCAGCCGCCGGGGAAGATGGCGTGGACGGCCTTGTGCTCCTGGCAGCCGGCGGCGGTTTCCGGACCCATGCCGCCCTTGCCGACGATCAACTTCACGCCGGTCTGAGCGATGAATTCGCGCTCGAACTTCTCCATGCGCATGCTGGTGGTCGGGCCGATGGAGACCATTTCGAACTTGCCGTCGTCCTTCTTGCGCACGATGGGACCGGCGTGGAAGATCGCGCCGCCTTCGAGGTCGACGGGCAGTTCACGGCCCTGCTCGATGAGGCGGCGGTGGGCCACGTCGCGGCAGGTGACCAGGCGGCCGGTCAGGTAGACCACGTCGCCGACGTTCAGGCCTTCCAGGTCTTCGCTCTTGATGGGGGTCGTCAGGATCTTCTTCACAGCACCACTCCATCGTGGGAAAGGATGTCATAGGACAAGTCGCCATTGATGCGAATCTTGCCGCGGCGGTGTGCCCAGCACCCGGTGTTGACAGCCACACCGATGGTGGAAGGATGGCGGGCTGACGATTCGATATTGACGCCCATGACGCTGTTGTTACCCGTCAGGCCCTGCGGACCGATGCCCACCTCATTGAGACCTTCTTCGAGGAGTTGCTCCATGAGCGCTGCGCGGGGGTTCTCACTTTTGGAGTCGACCGGACGGAGGATGGCCAGTTTGGACAGACGGGCAGCAGTCTCCACCGAAGTCGAGACGCCCACGCCCACCAGCAGTGGCGGGCATGCGTTCACCCCGCGCTCGGTGATGACGTCCATCACGAACTCGGCCACGCCCTCATAGCCCTGGCCCGGCATTAGCACCTTAGCGGCGCCAGGCAACGTGCAGCCGCCACCGGCCATGTACACGTCGATGATGCAACTGTCCTTGTCGGGGACGATGCGCCAATCCAGCCACGGGATCTGGGTGCCGGTGTTGGTCCCGGTGTTCTTCTCGTCGAAGGTTTCCACTGCGTTGTGACGCAGCGGGGCAATCTTCGTCGCGCCAGCAAGAGCCTCGCGAAGGATTTCCTCAAGTTCGCCAAGCAGTGGGAACTGGGCACCGGCTTCAATGAAATACTGAATCACACCGGTGTCCTGGCAGCTCGGGCGATCGAGCTTGTCGGCCGCTTCCTGGTTGCCGTGCATGGAGTCGTAGACTGACTTGGCCAGCGGGTTGGTCTCCAGCGTGCGCAAGTCGGCCAGCTTGGCCTTGACGTCGCGGGGTAGGCGCTTGCCGATATAGGCCGTGAACTTGGCCATCGTATCCGTGAGGGACTGGACGGCAACTTCTTTGTCCATGATTGCTTCTCCTGATTTAAACGATGCAGATCACTCGATGGTGACCTTGCCTACCTTGACAAGGTTGGCAAACTTTTCGGTCTCGCCACGAATTTGCTTGGCCATCTCTTCGGGCTTGTTGCCAATCGGCTCGGCTCCGATGTCAGCCATCTGCTTCTTGAATTCGGGCGACTGGATGATCTTGACCAGTTCAGTGTTCAGACGGGTCACCACAGCCTTGGGGGTCGCTGCCGGCGCCATCAGGCCGAACCAGGTGCCGATGGCAATGTTGGGAACGCCTGCTTCCTGCAAGGTCGGGACATTGGGCAGCGCACTGGAGCGCTTGTCAGTCGTTACTGCCAAGGCCTTGAGCTTGCCTTCCTTGATGAAAGGAAGCACCGGGGTGACGGTATCAAACGACATGTCCACTTGCCCGCCAAGCAGGTCGGTGGTCAGCGGTGCACTGCCTTTGTAGGGCACGTGAAGAATTTTGGTACCCGTCTCCATCTGGAACTGCGTACCGATCATGTGCTGCGCCGTCCCATTGCCGTTGGAGCCGTATGCCACCTTATCCGGCGCTGCTTTGGCTGCAGCCACCAGATCCTTGACCGTGTTATGGGGTGACTTGGCGCTGACCGTCAGCACGTTCGGCACGAGGGCCACGGTCGTGATCGGCGCGAAATCCTTCTCGAAGCTGTAGCGCAGGTTCTTGTAGACGTTGGTGGCGACCGTATGGTGGACGGCGCCCATCAACAGAATATGGCCGTCCGCAGGGGACTTGGCCACGTAGTCGGCACCCAGCGTGGCGCCGGCACCAGGCTTGTTGTCGACGATGACAGATCGCCCGATGACCGCCGACAGCTTGCTGGCCACAGCACGTGCCAGCACATCGGTGGTGCCCCCTGCTGGGAAGGGCACGACGATGGTGACGGTCTTGGTGGGCCAGGTCTGAGCATTCGCCACGCCGGCAGCGAGGCAGAGGCTTGCGATCAGGGAAAGGCGCTGAATCTTGCTGGGCATGATGATGTCTCCTAGGTATGAACCCGAAATTGCATAGCGGTCATCGCTGACCAGACTGTAGGCTTGCTCAAGTTAAAAAAATGGCGCTACATTCAATGCATCGTTAACGTTAAATTAACAATCATGGGCAAGATCCTTCAGCCAGGGGACTTCGGATTTTTTGCGGCCTTGGCCAACGCAGGCTCGTTAAGCGCAGCGGCTCGGGAGATGGGAATCTCGACGGCGGCAGTCAGCCGTCACTTGAGTCAAATGGAATCTCGCCTTGGCCTGGCCCTGATCAACCGGACAACGCGCCGCATGAGCCTGACCCCTGAGGGCGAGGTCTATCTCGACTTTGCACGCAAGATCCAAGGCGACATGGACGAACTGGAAGATCGCCTATCCGGCGCTTCGCTGGCTCCGCAAGGCCTTCTCCGGGTCAACGCAACCTTGGGTTTCGGGCGAAGCCACATCGCCCCCTTGATTTCCCAGTTCTGTCGGCAGCAGCCGAAGGTGGATGTCCAGTTGCAGTTGTCTGTTAATCCACCACCGATCACCGAGGATCTGTACGACGTCTGCTTTCGCTTTGGAACGCCACCTGACTCTCGCTCCATTGCGCGATTTATCGCTCCCAACCGTCGAATCCTTGTCGCCTCGCCGGCCTACCTGAAAAAGTACGGGCAACCTAAAACACCCGAGGATTTGACGCGCCACAACTGCATTGGCATCAGGCAGGGCGATGAAGCTTATGGCCTCTGGCGGTTCACGTCCCCAAAGGTAAAGTTAAGAGGCCAACCTAACCCCATGCACAGCGTGAAGGTACAAGGGAACCTGACGACCAACGACGGAGGCGTCGCTGTCGCTTGGGCACTGGATGGGCATGGCATCTTGCTTCGCGCTGAATGGGATGTGCGCCAGTACGTCAAGGCCAAGCGCTTGGTCGAGGTCCTGCCCGCATACGCCAGCCCTGACGCCGATATTTACGCAATCTACGCCGAGCGCCATCGCACCTCACTGAGGGTCAGGGCGCTGGTGGATTTTGTGGCGTCGGCGTTCGAGAAAGAGGAGCGCTAATTCGGAAAATCCAGGAGCAGGCGTCTCAGCAAACACCTAGTTGAGGCCGCCTGGGGCCGGATCCTGACAATCAGGAGTGAGCCGAGGTGGCCGCTTCGCGCCCGTTTGCTGGCATCCTCCACCAGGACCTTACCGTGGCCGCCGAGGCCAGGGACGGGGAACTGGCACGACAAATTATGCAGTTGCACTTGCGCATGTCGTACCACCGCTTCATGAAGCATCGGGACCAGTTTCGGCGTACCGGCTAAACCGCGGTCTATGGACGGTCTGTTGGTTCAGGCGCACGGGCAGCGCATATGTAGACCTGTCCTTCGGCGCTTTCGGATCGGCGTCCGCTTCTGGCCGTGAGCACCAGTCTAGCGGTGCTCCCCCACAGCAGACAATGACGGCATTGGCATGGCTGTTAGGCCGTGCCAACACCGCCAGCTTTTTCAGATCTCCGTCTGTTCGGAGATTTCAAGGGCGTCATCCACTTCGATGCCCAGATACCTCACGGTGGATTCCAGCTTGGAATGCCCGAGGAGCAACTGAACAGCACGAAGGTTCTTGGTTCGTCGATAGATCAGTGTGGCCTTGGTCCTGCGCATCGAATGCGTCCCGTAGTCGGCACGGTCAAGCCCCAGTTCGTCCACCCAATGCCCGAGAATCCGGGCGTACTGGCGCGTCCCAAGGTGGGGCGAATCATGTATCCGGCTGGGGAACAGGAAACAGTCCGGTTTCAATGCCGCATGCTTGATCCAGGCCTGCAAGGCCTCTCGGGTGGCTGCCGTGATTTCGAACTGAACTGGCCGCTGGGTCTTGTGCTGCATGACGATGGCGCGGGTCGCCACCTGGTCGCCATGGCACACGTCCCGGACTTTCAGGGCGACCAAGTCGCACCCACGCAGCTTGCTGTCGATACCCAGATTGAGGAGCGCAAGTTCCCGAATACGCCCCTCCATCTGGAGGCGAACACGCAGTGCCCAGATGTCCTTGGGCTTGAACGGCGCCTTCTGGCCGACGATCTTGCCCTTGTTCCACGGCTCACGCTGAGTGGTGTTTCCTACTGCTTCCATGATGGACTCCCATCGAGTTGAGGGGCACGTAGGATGCGCCGAGAATCAAAGTTCTGACTTAGATGTATCTGTCTGTCCTAGGCGACTTACTTTGTCGTAGAGCTAGATTCAGTTGATCAATCAACTCGGCCCAGTCAGCATCCTTCAGAATTTCCTCGCGCAGAAACCGGGCCTGCGCGGGTGACCAGCAGGGCGAGTCTTCCAGCCGCGCATCGGGCGCCAATGGCGCATGGGCCTGGATGAAGGCTGCGATAGCTGCCGGCTCGGCGTTCAGGCCCAGCTGCCGGAACAGTTCGGTAAACCGGTGGTAAAACGCATCCATGTCCATGTCTCCTCAACCGCGCAGGCGCAAGGCGTTGCCGATCACCGAAACTGAACTCAGGCTCATGGCTGCCGCCGCGATCAACGGCGACAGCAGCCAGCCGGTCCAGGGAAAGAGCACGCCGGCAGCCAGCGGGATACCCAAGGCGTTGTAAAGCAGAGCAAACAGCAGGTTCTGCTTCATATTGCTCACCGTGGCGCGCGACAGCGCGCGCGCCGTGGCAATGCCGCGCAGGTCGCCTTTGACCAGCGTGACCTGCGCGCTGCTCATGGCCACGTCGGTGCCGGTGCCCATGGCGATGCCCACGTCGGCGCGCGCTAGCGCCGGGGCGTCGTTGATGCCGTCGCCGGCCATGGCAACCACCCGCCCCTCTTGCTGTAGCCGCTCCACCAGCCGCAGCTTGTCGGCCGGTTGCACTTCTCCGTGGACCTCCTCGATGCCCAGGCGCGCGCCCACCGCGCGTGCAGTGGTCCAGCCGTCGCCGGTGGCCATGACGATGCGCACGCCCTCACTCCTGAGCAGCGCCAGCGCCTCGGGCGTGCTGGCCTTGACCGGGTCAGCCACGGCCAGCAGGCCGGCTAGCCGGCCATCGACCGCCAGGTGCATCACGCTGGCACCCCCGGCGCGCAACGCCTCGGCTGGCGCCTGCAAGGCCTCCAGCGCTACGCCCGCCTGCTGCATCAGTGTGGTGTTGCCCAGCAGCAGCGCGCGTCCCTCGACAAGGCCGCGCACGCCGATGCCAGAACCGGAATCGAACTGTTCGACCATGCCGAGCGTCAAGCCACGGTCG
>CALRMF020000047.1:0-13671 GCA_943369035.1 Curvibacter sp. AEP1-3 | reverse complement strand
ATCTTCATCGAGGAGCTGGACGAGGTGCCGCCGGGCGCCACGCTGGTGTTCTCGGCCCATGGTGTGAGCAAGGCGGTGCAGCAGGAGGCCGCGCGGCGCGGCTTCCATGTGTTCGACGCCACCTGCCCGCTGGTGACCAAGGTGCACGTCGAAGTGGCCAAGCTTCACAAGGAGGGTTATGAGTTCATCATGATCGGCCACAAGGGGCACCCGGAGGTAGAAGGCACCATGGGGCAACTCGACAGCGGCATCCACCTGGTGGAAGACGTGGCCGATGTGGCCCGGGTGCAGCCGGCGCAGACCGACAAGCTGGCAGTGGTGACGCAGACCACGCTCAGCGTGGACGATGCAGCCGGCATCCTGGCCGCCGTGAAGGCGCGCTTTCCCAAGGTGCGCGAGCCCAAGCAGCAGGATATCTGCTACGCCACGCAGAACCGACAGGATGCCGTCAAGCTGCTGAGTCCGCAGGTGGACATCGTCATCGTGGTCGGCAGCCCGACCAGCTCCAACAGCAACCGCCTGCGCGAGGTGGCGCAAAAGCTCGGCACCGAAAGCTATATGGTGGACAACGCGGAGGAACTGAAGCCGGAATGGTTCGAAGGCAAGCACCGCGTCGGCCTGACGGCCGGTGCCTCGGCGCCCAGCATCCTGGTGCGCCAGGTGGTCGACCGCATCAAGGCCTTTGGCGCCGTCTCGGTGCGCAAGATGGAGGGCATCGAGGAGACCGTCAAGTTCCCGCTGCCCAAGGGCCTGAAGACCGAACTCTGACCGGGTACCGCTTTCCGGGCCTGCCCACCTACAATTCAGCCATGCTAGACCTCACCCTGCTCCGTAAAGACCTCGACTCGGTCGTTGCGCGTCTGGAAACGCGCAAGAAACCGCAAGCCTTCCTGAATGTGGAAGATTTCCGGTCGCTCGAAGCCGAGCGCAAGACCATCCAGACCCGCACCGAAGAGCTGCAATCCAAACGCAACACCCTGAGCAAGCAGATTGGCGCGCTCATGGGCCAGGGCAAGAAGGACGAAGCCGAGGCCGCCAAGGCTGAGGTCAATGCCCTCAAGGGGGAACTGGACAGTTCGGCCGCACGGCTGGACCAGATCCAGGCCGAGATGCAGGCCATGCTGCTGGCCGTGCCCAACCTGCCGCATGAGAGCGTGCCGGTCGGCTCGGATGAGACCGGTAACGTGGTGGTGCGTAGCTGGGGTACGCCGAAGCAGTACGACTTTGCGGTGAAGGACCACGTGGACGTGGGCGAGCCGCTCGGCCTGGACTTCAACACCGGCACCAAGCTCACAGGTTCGCGCTTCACCGTGATGAAGGGGCAGATCGCCCGCCTGCACCGCGCCCTTGCCCAGTTCATGCTGGACGTGCAGACTGGCGAGCACGGCTACACCGAGTGCTACACGCCCTACATCGTCAATGGCGACACGCTGCGCGGTACCGGCCAGCTGCCCAAGTTCGAGGAAGATCTGTTCGCGGCCAAGAAGGGTGGCCAGGAAGGCGCGGCGGAAGACGTCGCGCTGTACCTCATTCCCACCAGCGAGGTGACGCTGACCAACTTCGTGCGCGACGAGATCGTGGCCGAGGCGGACCTGCCGATCAAGCTCACGGCCCACACGCCGTGCTTCCGTTCGGAGGCCGGCTCCTACGGCCGCGACACGCGCGGCATGATTCGCCAGCACCAGTTCGACAAGGTCGAGATGGTGCAGATCGTGCACCCCGAGAAGAGCTACGAGGCGCTGGAAGAGATGACGCGCAACGCCGAGGCCATCCTGCAAAAGCTCGGCCTTCCCTATCGTGTCATGTCGCTGTGCACCGGCGACATGGGTTTTGGTGCCGCCAAGACCTACGACCTGGAGGTCTGGCTGCCGGCACAAAACACTTACCGCGAGATCAGCTCCGTTTCTAACTGCGAGGCCTTCCAGGCCCGCCGCCTGCAGGCACGCTTCAAGAACGCCCAGGGCAAGAACGAGTTGGTGCACACCCTTAACGGTTCCGGTTTGGCCGTCGGCCGCACGCTGGTGGCGGTGCTGGAGAACTACCAGCGCGCCGACGGCAGTGTGGAAGTACCGGCTGCCCTGCAGCCCTACATGGGTGGTCTGAAGGAGCTGCGGCCGTGATCTCCCGCCTGCGCCGCGCCCTGTGCCTGCTGCTCCCGCTGGGTGCGGCGCGTGTGCAGGCTGCGGTGCCCGTCGCCGGCCAACCTGCGCCCGACTTCACCCTGCCGGACCAGAGCGGCAAACCGCGCCGCCTGGCGGACTGGCGCGGCAAGTGGCTGGTGCTCTACTTCTACCCCAAGAACGACACGCCGGGCTGCACGGAAGAGGCCTGCACCTTCCGTGACGACTGGGAACAGCTCACGGCCCTCGGTGCCGAGGTGGTGGGTATCAGCGTGGACGACAGTGCTTCGCACGCCGCTTTCAGCCAGAAGTACAAGCTGCCCTTCCCGCTGCTGGCCGACACGCAGGGTGAGGTGGCGCAGCGTTACGGCGCCATCTCCGACTGGAAGCTGTTCAAGTTCGCCAAGCGCTACACCTTCCTCATCGACCCGCAGGGTCGTATCGCCAGGGTCTACCTGTCGGTCAACACCTCGCGCCATTCGGCAGAGGTGGTGGCGGACCTCAGACGATTGCAGCAGACCCGGCCCTGATGCCATTTGGCCGCCGGTGCAAACCACCAGGGTTTAAACGGCGTCGCCACTGTCACCCCACAAGGAAACCTCATGACCTCGTCCTGGCTCCGTCCTCTTCGCTCTGCCGTGTTCGTGCTGGCAGGCTGCGGCTGGCTGGCATGGGCGAGTGCCGATGAGCTGCCAGCCGTGCAGCACCAGGGCGGCATCGAGTACCTCAGCGGCGGCATCGGCCTGGAGGAATCCACGGCCATCGAGGCGGAGAGCCGCAAGTGGCCGCTGACCCTGTTGTTCTCGGCCCGGCGCTGGCAGCGTTCCGTCTACACTGCGGATGCCAAGGTCAGCCTGCGCGACAGCCACGGCAAGCTGCTGTTGCAGACCCAGGCCGACGGTCCTTTCCTGCTGCTTCGCCTGCAACCTGGCACCTATGCGGTGGAGGCCACGCTGGATGGCAAGCCCTTGCAGCAGCGGGTGGTGCTGAAGAAAGGCGAACCGGCGCGCGTGGTGTTTGTCTGGCCAGAGGTCCCGGGCGACGAACCGGCGCCGCAGGACTGACACCCCGCCTCAGTTGCCCAGCACGCCCTTGAGGCCGGTGTAGATTGACACCGCCGTACTGCCCACGGCGACCACGGAACCGCCGTACTCCTCCAGTTTCTTGATCAGCTCGCCCAGCTGCTGTGGCGTCAGGTTGCCGCCCACTAGGCGCGAGACGATACGCTTGAGCAGCGAGTCATGCGACTTCTTGCCAGGTGTCGTCGTGCGGTGCAAGCGTGAATGCACTACGCCGCCCAGCAGCATGCCGGTGAGGAAGCTGAACGAAATGCTGGCCGCGTACTCCAGGTACTCGCGCCACTCGAAGGCGTTCTGCGGCAGCACCGGCGTCTGGTCCACCAGGCTGGTGATCCAGCTCATGCCGATGACCGACGCCACGGCCAGGAAGGCTGTGCCGGCGAACCAGGGCAGCACGGCCCGGCGACGGCGCAGGAACAGCACCAGACCGAAGGGCAGTGGCAAGGCCATCGAGATCACCCGCAGGTAAAGCAGGTTCGCGTCCAGCACGATGGTGACCAGCCAGTGCGACAGCAGCAGCAGACCCAGCGGCAGCAGGATGAAGACGGCCAGATTGAAGAGGACGGCTAACGGCCCGGTGCGCTGCGGGTGCAGCCGTTCGTGGGCCTCGGCCAGTTGTTGCTCCAGCTGCTGGATGCGGGCCTCGTACCGGGTGACATCGGCCGTGGATGCAAGCTGTTCTTCCAGCTTGGCCACTTTTTCCAGCAGGGGCTTGAAGAGATAGAGATCCCGTGTGCAGACCTTGCAGACCAGTGCTTCGTCGTCGATGTCACTCAGGCAATACGGACACTTCATCACTTGTTGACGACGATGGTCACGGTGCTGTTGGTCTCTCGGCCGGCGCTGTCCTTGACGGTGACGCGCAGCGTGTGCTCACCCGGGGGAACCTCGGCCTGCTGGAAGTCGATACCCGTCGGCGTGATGGCTGACTGCAGGCGCGGCGTCAGGTCGACGAAGGGCGACTTCATGTAGACGACCTTGACCGAACCGGGGTCGATCTTCTCGCCACCGCGCCCTTCGAAGTTGAGTTTGAGGTTGAACGGCGACTTCACGGCCACGTCCGGTTCCGGTGATACCACCTTGATGGCGGGGCCACGGGAGATGCCACGGGTTGCCAGCGCACCCGCTGCCGGCGGCAGGGCCGCCTCCTTGGTGGTGATCAGGGGGGCCGCCTGGGCCAGGCCTTGCGTCAACAGGCCGATCAGTAGCGCAGAAGCGAGAGCGGAGCGGATCATCGGGAACCTCCTTTCGTTGGGAACGGACGATATCGATACTCAAGGTGTCAGGGCGTTGGCTTGGCAGGAGGAGCGCTCAATCGCCCACCACCACAAACGGCGCCCAGAACAGCGGGTGGGCATAAGAATACTTCATGGTCTGCCGCTCGGACAGGCCACCATGGTCGAGCAGCTGCAGCATGGCCTGTCGCAGGGCCTCCGACTTGTCCAGACCCCGGGCACCCGTCTGCTGGCGGCGGAACAGGTCCGTCATCAGCTGGCGCGCCGCCACCGAGTCCACCGGCCAGTTCGACACCAGCAGGGCACGCGCGCCGGCGTAGAAGAACGCACGGCCCAGGCCGGAGACGGCTTCCGAGCCCGAACCTTCGCCGGCAGCGGTGTTGCAGGCCGACAGCACCACCCAGTCGGCGTTGAGCTTGAGCGTCAGCACCTTGTCCATGGTGAGCAGGCCATCGTCCTTGTCGCCGGTCACCTCGGGCGAGGTCAGCGCCAGCGCTGGTTGGCTCAGGCCGTCGAGTTCGCCCGGCACCAGGCCGTGGGTGGCGAACATCACGACCTTGCGGTCGGACAGATCGGCGGCCATGACGGCCTTCACGCTGGCTTGCCGGTTCAGGTAGACGTCGGAAGGTCCGGCGGACAGCACCTTCGCAATGTCGAGGATCTCGTCCTGCGTGTCGGGCAGGCGCGGCAGCAGGGCCAGCTCGGCCGAGCTGACCCCCGCGGTCTTGGGGGCACTGCGCAGATGCAACGGCAGGCCACGCGTGGCCAGCTGCGTGCCGCGGGCCTGGGCACGCTCGGCGCTGCGGGCCTGCTCGGCACTGAAGTAGGGATCTCCGAAGCCGATGAAACTCTTGCGGTTGGGACTGGCGGGCGGCGTGTTGCGCAAGGCGGTCAACGCGGTGACCGACGGCAGTTGGGCGATGGCGATCTCGCGCACCAGCCAGGGCATGGCCTTGTAGCCGGCAAAGGGAATGCTTTGTGCGGCCGGCGCGGCGACGTCTTGCGTCACCAGCACTGACAGCGGTAGCTGCCCGAGTTCGGCATGCGGCACGACCAGCAACACCTTCTTGCCCTTGAGGTGGGCATGCACCGGCGCCAGGATCTGTTGGTACAGCTGGAACGACGCCTTGACGTCGAAGGGCGGGATTTCGTCGATGGTGGCCACGCCCGGGTCGAGCGCCTTGCGCAACAGGCTGACCTGGCGGGCCATTTCGCTGCGGCCCATGGGGATGGACTTGAAGAGCGGGATGTCCTGCTTGCTGATGGCCCAGACATAGGCCTCCTTTTCACCGAAGTACCAGGAGACCAGGATTTCGTCGGCGCGTAACAGGCTGCGGGTGCGCTCCACGGTGGCCGGTTTGGGTTCGACCATCTCGGCATAGTCCGGATACTTGCGTTCGATCTCCTTCTTCAGGTTCTCGCGTTCGGCCTTGAAGGTGGTGATGTCCTGTCGGATCCTGGCCTGCACCGACGGCAGTTGCTGTTCCGGCGGTGCCGACAGCAGGCCGGTCAGCAACTCCGACAACGAGTTGACGCGGCGCTGCAGGTCCTGCTCCTTGCGCGCCAGCTCGGCCAGCTGCGGGTCCTTGATGTTGGCGCGTGCGGCACTGGCCGTAAGGGCGCGCTGCACGCCGCTGCTCTTGGCCAGGTCGGCGACGCGGAAGGCCTCCGCTGCGGCGGCCTGGGCCTGCTTCGGTTCGTTCTGCGCGACGCGGGCCAGCAGGCCGAGGTAGTTTTCAAACAGGTAGGTGGTGCGCTGCTGCTGCTTGAGGCTGGCCGTGTCGTTCTCGGCATCGCTGCGTGTCTGGTCGACCAGGATTGGCGCGGCCTCCCGGAAGATCGCCTGCGCTTCCTTCAGCTTGCCTTGCTGCTGCAGCGAGACCGCGTGGAAGGCGGCAACCAGGGCGGTACGGGGTGCCGTCTTGCCGACACGGGCTTCGGTGCTCTTGAGCATGCGGGCCGACATCGTTGCCGCCTCGTCACCCTTGCCGATCTTCTGCATCGCCAGCACCCAGTCCAGGTCGTCCGGGCGGAAGGTCTTTTCCAGTTCAGGATCCTTGCGCACGCCAGCCATCATCAGGTTGAAGGTCTGGTCGGCCTCCCGGTACTGGCCGTTGGCCACCTGGGCCGTGGCGTAGAACTTGCGGGCCAACGCCATCACGCGTGAATCGTCGGTGATGCCACTCTCCATGTTCGCCGACAAGGCGGCCTGGGCCAGCACCACCGCTTCCGAAAAACGGCCCTGCTCCGAGATCACCTTGGACAGCATCGACAGCGCCTTGCCGACATCGGTGGAGTTGCGGCCGAAGTTGTCGAGCGCCAGGGTCAGCGCCTCACGGGCATAGTATTCGGCGTCGATCAGCTTGCGCTGCTGCAGCAGCACGTCAGCGAGGTTGAGGTTGCGGAAAATGATCTGGCTGACAAAGATGCGCGCATTGTTGGTACCGTCACCCAGCGTGCGCCCGCCCTCAGCCAGGTCGTCCACCCTCTTCGGGCTGTCCTTGGCGGCCTGGTAGTTCTGGTACAGCAGTCGAAGCGCTTTGCGCAGCGCACGCTCGCTCTCGACCCACTGGCCTTGCTGCCAGTAATAAATCCCGCGGGTGCTCTCAAGGTTGGCTTCCCAGGTGGTGACGAAGTCGGTCAACCTCGGGCTGCGTCGCAGGTTGATCATCAGCGCATCGGCGTCGAGCAGCAGCGCCTTGGCCTTGTCGAAGTTGCCGGCGGCGGTGTAGTTGGCCACCAGCAGGCGGTTGACCGTCAGGATCATGCCGCCCAGGCGCATGCGCTCGGCCATGGCCTTGGCTTTCTCCAGCGCCTGGATCGCTTCCTGGGTGTTGCCGGCAAAGTTCTCCAGCACCGCCAGGTCAATCAGGTCGCGCATTTCGAACTGAGGATTGCGATGCTCCAGTGCAGCCAGCCGCATGTCGTCAACGGCTTCGCGAATCTTGCCCAGCTTCTGGTAGGCCAGTGAACGTTTGAAGTAGTACTCGTTGAGTGCCTTGGAGTCGGCTCCTGCGGCGGGCGGTGGACTGGCAACGATCTTGCGCGCCCGATCGATCTCCGTCATGTCGAGCTTGGCGGTTTCCAGCACGCGCAGGATGTCCTTGACATCACGTGGCGGCGGCTTGATGGCCGTGACGTCCAGCTCCGCCTCGGCAGCGGGTTTTTGCGCTTGAGCGACAGGCAGCCAGCTGCAGGTCAGCAGGGCGACAAGCAGGGGCCAGAGGTAACGTGCTTGGAGGGGCATGGCAGTCTCGTCAGGTCGAGGAGCCCTGCCACTCTAGCGCACAACTGATAAAAAGGGAAACCCTTTCCCGACCCCTCTGCGTGAGGACGCCAGCCGCTAGCCCAGCCGGCGCTGGCGTACAGCCTGCGCCAGGTTCTCCAGCACCGGCACGGTCTGCTCGAAGCTGATGCAGGCATCGGTGATGGACACGCCGCGCGCCAGCGGCTGGCCCGGCACCAGGTCCTGCCGGCCTTCGCGCAGGTGGCTTTCGATCATCAGGCCGATGATGCGGCCGTCGCCTCCGGCGACTTGGTGCGCCACGTCTTTTGCCACCTCGATCTGCCGCGCGTACTGCTTGCTGCTGTTGGCGTGCGAGACGTCGATCATCACCTGCGGCGGCAGGCCGGAGGCCTGCAGCACCTGGCAGGCGGCGTCGACATCCGCGGCGGCGTAGTTGGGGGTCTTGCCGCCGCGCAGGATGACGTGCACGTCCTGGTTGCCACGGGTCTCGAAGATGGCGGCCTGGCCCATCTTGGTCATGCCCATGAAGGCATGCGGTGCGCGCGAGGCCACCACGGCATCGGCCGCCACCTTGACCCCGCCGTCGGTGCCGTTCTTGAAGCCCACCGGGCAGGACAGGCCGCTGGCGAGCTGCCGGTGGCTCTGGCTTTCGGTGGTGCGCGCGCCGATGGCGCCCCAGCTCACCAGGTCGCTGATGAACTGCGGGCTCAGCAGGTCCAGGAATTCGGTGCCCACCGGCAGGCCGATGTCCACCACGTCGAGCAGCAGCCGGCGCGCCATCTCCAGCCCCTCGTTCATGGCAAAGCTGCCGTCGAGGTGCGGGTCGTTGATGTAGCCCTTCCAGCCGACCGTAGTGCGCGGCTTTTCGAAGTAGACGCGCATCACCACCAGCAGATCCGGCGCATGCCGTTCGGCTTCCTTCTTCAGCAGTCGGGCGTACTCCAGCGCCTGGTCATGGTCGTGGATGGAGCAGGGGCCCACCACCACCAGCAGGCGGTCATCTTGGCCGTGCAGCACGGCGGAGATGGCCTTGCGCGAACACTCCACCAGGGCCAGTTGCTGTTCGGTGGCCGGCAGGCGCTCTTCGAGCAGCGCCGGGGTCATGAGCGGGCGTACACAGGCGATGCGGGTGTCGTCGATGCGGGTCTTGTCCTGGGTGGTGAGCATGGGCAGGGGCTGGCGGAGGAATGTCTGGGGATTGTTGGTCACGAACCTTACAGCAGCCCCGCATGCGGACCGGGGCACACCATGAAAAACGGGCCACTTGATCACAAGTGGCCCGTTGACATGTTTGGCGGAGAGGGAGGGATTCGAACCCTCGGTAGGGTCGCCCCTACGCCTGATTTCGAGTCAGGTACATTCGACCACTCTGCCACCTCTCCGGGGTGTCTCGAAAGACCACTATTGTAGCAGCGTCGTCGCCTTCAGGCAGCGTCACGCAGCTGCTGCAGCGCGGCAGCCACCTCGGGCAGGCTGGCGCCCTCGGCTGCGCCCAGTTGCAACCTGGGCAGACTGGCTGCGTCTTCCTGCAACATGCGGATGGTCTGGCCGGCATCTTTGGGGCTGGCGTAGCCAGGGCTCTGCAGCAGCAGCTTGCCTTGGGCATCGACAAACTTGAAATAGAACTGACCGTCGCTTTCGCGGTATTGCTTGAAGCTCGGCAGCGCGGCCTTGTCCTTCTTCTCCTTCTTGCCCGCCTCCTGGCTGCGCAGGTCGCGCAGGCCGACGGCGTGGCGCAGTTTCGTGGTGAAAGGGGTGGCGATCTTGCGCGCCTTGGCGGCTCCGGCCAGCAGCATGGCTTCCAGTTGCTCGGGGTGGCGCATCAGCGCCTCGTACTTCTCGCGCATCGGCGCGATCTCGTGGTCGATGCGCTCGAACAGCACCTGCTTGGCATCGGCCCAGGCGATGCCGTCGGCATAGGCCTGGCGCAATGCGGCCGTTTCGGTCGGGTTGGCGAAGGCCTGGTAGATCTGGAACAGGGCCGAGCCCTCGGTCTCCTTCGGTTCGCCCGGCGCGCGCGAATCGGTCTTGATGCCGGCAATCAGCTTCCTCAGCTGCTCGCGCGGGGCGAAGAGCGGGATGGTGTTGTCGTAGCTCTTGCTCATCTTGCGTCCGTCCAGGCCCGGCAAGGTGGCCACGCTTTCCTCGATCTGCGCCTCCGGCAGCACGAAGTGCTCGCCGTAGCGGTGGTTGAAGCTGGACGCCATGTCGCGCGCCATCTCGATGTGCTGGATCTGGTCGCGCCCCACCGGCACGCGGTGGGCGTTGAACATCAGGATGTCGGCCGCCATCAGCACCGGGTACATGAAAAGGCCGGCGGTCACGTCGGCGTCCGGGTCGACCTCGGCCAGCGTGTTCTTGTCCACCGCGGCCTTGTAGGCGTGGGCGCGGTTGAGCAGGCCCTTGCCGCAGACGCAGGTGAGGAACCAGGTCAGTTCCGGAATCTCGGGGATGTCGGACTGGCGGTAGAAGGTCACGCGTTCCGGATCCAGGCCGCAGGCGATCCAGCTGGCGGCAATCTCCAGTGTGCTGCGCTGGATGCGCGCCGGCTCGTCGATCTTGATCAGGGCGTGGTAATCGGCCAGGAAGTAGTAGCTCTCGACACCCGTCGCCAGGCTGGCCTGGATGGCGGGCCGGATGGCGCCGACGTAGTTGCCCAGATGGGGCGTGCCGGAAGTGGTAATGCCGGTGAGGACGCGGATGGGTTGCATGTCGCGAAGCGTGTTAACGAAGCAGAAGGGAGAGCGGGCTGAGCAGCAGGTCGAGCAGGTCGTAGGTCAGTCCCATCAGGGGGCGCATCCAGAGATTGCTGACGATGCCGCTGATGACCAGCGCCATGACGATGAAGAAGCCCCAGGGCTCGATGCGTGCCAGCAGCGCGGCCGGGCGCAGCGGCAGCAGGCCGACCAGGATGCGGCCGCCGTCCAGCGGCGGCAGCGGGAACAGGTTGAAGACGAACATCACCACGTTGACCAGTACGCCGGCCTTGCACATTTCGAGGAAGAAACGCTCCTCGAGGTTGAAGCCCAGCAGGGCATACAGCAACACGCCCCACAGCAGGGCCTGCAGCAGGTTGGCACCCGGGCCGGCCAGCGCCACCCACACCATGTCGCGCTTGGGGTGGCGCAGGTGGTCGAAGCGCACCGGCACCGGCTTGGCATAGCCGAACAGGAAGGCGCCCGAGGTGGCAAAGTACAGCAGCAGCGGCATGAGGATGGTGCCCACCGGGTCGATGTGCTTGACCGGATTGAGCGTGATGCGCCCCAACATCCAGGCGGTGTTGTCGCCAAAGTGGCGCGCCGCATAGCCGTGGGCCGCCTCGTGCACGGTGATGGCAAACAGCACCGGCAGGGCGTAGATGAGGACGGTTTGGATCAGGTTGTTGATATCCACACCCGCCATTGTCTCAGAGCGGGATGGCCTGCCGCGCTAGGCGGCTCACAGGCCCAGGGCGGCCGGATCGCCGCGGCCATGGCGCAGCACTTCGGGCTCGCCGCCACTGAGATCGACGACGGTGGTTGGCTCGAGCGGGCAGGCGCCGGCATCGATCACCGCCGCCACCTGGTGCTCGTAACGCTCACGGATCTCCTGCGCGTCGTTCAGCGGTTCAGTCGTGTCGGCCGGAATCAGTGTCGTGGCCAGCAGCGGGCCGCTGTACAGCGCCAGCAGGGCCTGCAACACCGGGTGTTCGGGCACACGCAGGCCGATGGTCTTGCGCGAGGGGTGGCTGACGCGCCGCGGCACTTCCTTGGTGGCTTCCAGGATGAAGGTGTAGGGTCCGGGCGTGGCAGCCTTCAGCAGCCGGTACTGCCGATTGTTGACACGGGCGTAGTTGGCCAGTTCACTCAGGTCGCGGCACAGCAGTGTGAGATGGTGCTTTTCGTCCACGCCGCGGATGTTGCGCAAACGGTCGGCGGCGGCCTTGTCATCCAGGTGGCAGACCAGGGCATAGCTGGAGTCGGTGGGCACCGCCAGCACACCGCCCTTGTCCACCAGGCCGGCGGCCTGCTTGAGCAGGCGCAGCTGCGGGTTGTCGGGATGGACTTCGAAATACTGGGCCATGCGTTCAGACCTCCAGCGGCTCCAGCTTGAGCCGGCTCTCCACCACCGCCAGCCAGGCGCTGGCGGCGCCGCAGAAGGCGATCAGGGCCATGCCCAGCAAGGCCCAGCCGTCGGGCAGGTGGTCGAACACCAGCCAGCCGCCCAGCATGGCAAAGGCAATCTGGGCGTAGAGCAGCGGCGTCAGCGTCGCGGCCGGCGCACGGCGGTAGGCCAGGATCAGCAGGAAATGGCCCACCGTGCCCATCAGGCCCATGAGCAGCAGTCCGCCCCACTGGCCTGTCGTCTGTGGCAGCTGCCAGACGAAGGGCAGCGCCAAAGAGCCCAGCAGGGTGCCCACCCAGCCGGTGTAGACATGCATGGTGACGGCGTCTTCCGTCTTCACCATGCGGCTGGTCAGGATCTGGAAGCCCGAGTAGGTCGCCACCATCACCAGCGGCAGCAGCGTGTGCCAGCCGAACAGGTCCGAGCCAGGTCGGATGATGAACAGCGTGCCGGCAAAGCCGCCGGCCACGAGCAGCCAGCGCCGGCGCGAGACGTGCTCGCCCAGCCAGGTGGCCGCCAGCAGCGTGACCACCAGCGGCGTGATCATGGCAATGGCGGTGAACTCCCCTACCGGCATGTACATCACGCTCAGGAAGGTGAACAGGCTGGTGACGAACAGCAGCGCACCGCGCAGGCACTGCAGGCCCAGGTGCCGCGTGCGCAGCAGGGCGCGTCCGCGCTGCGGCAGCATGACGGCCGTGGTGACCACGGCCTGGAAGACATAACGAAACCACAACGCCAGCAGCAGCGGCACGCTGAGCGTGACGTACTTGGTGGTGGTGTCCAGCGTGGCGAAGCAGGCCAGCGCGGTGAGCGCCAGCGCCATGCCGGCCAGGGTGCGGTGCTGGCTCATCGGATGCGGTCCTCCAGCAGCTCCCACACCGGGGTGAGCGCGCCCGGCAGCAGGGGCAGGGCGCCGAGGTCGATGCGCGACTCGTCCGGACTGTGGAAGTCGCTGCCGCGGGAGGCCGCGAGGCCGAACTCGCGCGCCGTCTCGGCGTACTGCAGCGCCTCGGCCGCGCTGTGGCTGCCGGTCACCACCTCCACCGCCTGCCCGCCATGCGCCTTGAACTCGGAGAACAGGGCATATTCCTCATTGGCGCTGAAGCTGTAGCGCGCCGGGTGGGCAATCACCGCAATGCCGCCGGCATCGATGATCCAGCCCACCGCGTCGCGCAGCGTGGCCCAGCGGTGCGGCACGAAGCCCGGCTTGCCTTCGGTCAGGTACTTGCGGAACACCTCGCTGGTGTCGCGGCAGACGCCGGCCTCCACCAGAAAGCGGGCGAAGTGGGTGCGTGAGATCAGTTCCGGGTTGCCGACGTACTTGAGCGCGCCCTCGTAGGCGCCGCGGATGCCGACCGCCGCCAGCCCGTCCGACATCTCCTGCGCGCGCTGGCTGCGCCCGCCGCGCGTGCGGCGCAGGCCTTCGGCCAGGGCGGCATCGTCCGGATCGAAACCCAGGCCGACGATGTGCACCGTCTGGCCGGCAAAGGTGATGGAGATTTCGGTGCCGGTCATGTACTTCAGGCCATGGGCCTGCGCTGCGGCGGCAGCGCGGTGCTGACCGCCGATTTCGTCATGGTCGGTCAGGGCCCAGAGTTCGACGCCGTTGGCGGCCGCGCGGGCCGCCAGTGCCTCCGGGGTGAGGGTGCCGTCGGAGACGACGGAGTGGCAATGCAGGTCGGCGTTGAGTATGGAGGACACAGTCTTCATTCTAGGCGCTGGACCACGCGTGCGCTCGGACTGTCGTTGGCCGTTGGTATAGTCAGCGCCATCCCTTCTCGCGGCATGGTGCAGCGCCAAGGGTGAGCAGAAAAAGAATGCGCAACCGCCTGAATCCGAAAGACCTGTGGCAGCCATGATGGGGCTCGATCTGCGTTCCGTCA
>CALRMF020000046.1:0-13814 GCA_943369035.1 Curvibacter sp. AEP1-3 | reverse complement strand
GCAACGTGCAGAACACCGCAACCAAGGTGGCGCAGACGACCGCCGAGGTGGACCAGACGTCTACCGAGCTGCTGGCCGCCTCCAACGAGCAGCTGCACGAGATCCGTGAAACCGGCCGCTCGGTGGTGGACATGGCAACCCGAATCAACGAGGTGTCGGTGCAGGCGCAGGAATCGGCGGCCGTGGCGCGCCAGTCGCTGCAGGCGGCCGAGTCCGGGCTGAAGGCCGTGCAGGACGCGATCGGCGGCATGAACTCGATCCGCGACCAGATCCAGGAGACCTCCAAGCGCATCAAGCGGCTGGGCGAGTCTTCGCAGGAGATCGGTGAAATCACCGAGCTGATCTCGGACATTACCGAGCAGACCAACGTGCTGGCCCTGAACGCCGCCATCCAGGCGGCCTCGGCCGGCGAGGCTGGTCGCGGCTTCTCGGTGGTGGCGGAAGAGGTGCAGCGGCTGGCGGAACGTTCGGCCGATGCGACGCGCCAGATTGCGGCGCTGGTGAAGGCCATTCAGACCGACACCCAGGACGCGGTGGCCGCCATGGAGCGTTCCACGCAGGGTGTGGTCGAGGGGGCCAAGCTGTCCGACAACGCCGGCACCGCCCTGACCGAGATCGACAGTGTGTCGCGCCGACTGGCTGAGCTGATCGAGGAGATCTCGGCGGCGGCCTCCAAGGAGGCGGGCCTGGCCAATGTGGTGGCCGACAACATCCAGCACATCTTTGCCGTGACCGAGCAGACCGGCGAGGGCACGCGTTCGACCGCGGCGCAGGTGCGTGAACTCTCCCGCATGGCTGAAGAGCTGCGCCAGTCGGTGGCGCGCTTCAAGATCGCCTGATCGGATGATCAGCTAGTTCTCATCCGCAGGAGCCAACCCAGCCATGCAAGCGTACGCAGCCTACAGCAGCGACCCTGACGCAGCGGTCAATGACCTCGGGCCCTTGGCCTGGGTGCTGGACGAACTCCGCAAATCACTCGACGGTGCCACCAAGGCCATCCGTCGTTTCGTGCGGGATGCCGAGCTGGCCCGTGGTTCCGAACTCGAGTCGCTCGACGCCAGCCAGCTGCGCATCGCCCGCCAGCAGCTGCACCAGGCGGTGGGCGCGCTGGAGATGGTGGGTCTGGGCGCACCGGCCAAGGTGCTGCGCGCCATGGAGGCGCTGGCGCAGAAGTTCGTGCAGCGGCCCGAGTTTTGCAGCGAAGATGCCGCCAGCAAGGTTGAACGTGCCAGCTTCGCCCTGATGGAGTACCTGGAAGGGGTGTTGCGCGGCAAGACGGCCTCGGCCGTGGCACTGTTTCCGCAGTACCGTGACGTGCTGCAGCTGGTCGGCGAGGACCGCATCCACCCCGCCGATCTGTGGACGCTGGAGTGGCGCTGGATCGACATGGCGTTGCCGGCGCCGGCAACACCCTTGGCCTATGCGCCGGCGGTGCGTGCCCAGATGGACCCGGCCGTGCTCAACATGGTCAAGACCGGCAACGTGGCCTCGGCGCGGACCTTGCGCGACATCTGCCTGGGCCTCGCGGCGGGCGAGCAGATGCTGGAGCCGCGCGTGTTCTGGAAGATCTGCGCCGCCTACTTCGAGGCGTCGGCGCAGCGTCTGTGCGTGGCGGATGTGTATGTCAAACGTGCCGCGTCCCGGGTGCTGTTGCAGTACGCCACCCTGGCGCGCGGTGACCACAGTGTGTCGGACCGGCTGGCCCAGGACCTGCTGTTCTTCTGCGCGCAGTCGGTGCCCGCCTCGGAGTCGGATGCGCCGGTACTGGCCGCCGTGCGGCGGGCCTACGGGCTTGCGCAGGCGCGCACGGTCGACTACGAGACTGTGCTGTTCGGGCGGTTTGACCCGGCGCTGCTGGTGCAGGCGCGCAAGCGCATCGCCACCGCCACTGAAACCTGGTCCGCGCTGTCGGGTGGGGACACCAATCGCCTGAAGGTGGTGACCGACCAGTTCAATCTGGTCTGTGACTCGATTCTCAAGCTGCACCCGGAATGCGGCGAGCTGGCGCGCGCCCTGATGCGGGCCGTCGAGAGCACCGTGCGCGCCGGCGAACCGCCGGTGACCGCCGTGGCCATGGAGGTGGCCACGGCCATTCTGTATCTGGATGCCGCCTATGAGGACATCGATCCGAGCGACACCAGCATGGCCGAGCGCAGCCAGCGGCTGGCACGGCGGCTGGAGCACGTCATGGCCGGCGGGCAGCCGGAGCCGCTGGAAGGTTGGATGGAGGAACTCTACCGGCGCGTCAGCGACCGGCAGACCATGGGTGGCGTGGTGGATGAACTGCGCACCACCCTGGCCGAGGTCGAGAATGCGCTCGATCAGTTCTTCCGCAAACCACAGGACAAACAACCGCTGAACGAGGTGCCCAGCCGTCTGGGGCAGATGCGCGGCGTGTTCTCGGTGCTCGGCCTTGACCAGGCCGCGTTGGCCACGCTGCGCATGCGCGACGCTGTCGAACGCTTGCTGGTGGACGAGATCGATGAGGCTTCAGCGCGTACCGGCATCTTCGAGAAGCTTGGCAGCAGCCTGGGCGCGCTCGGTTTCCTGATCGACATGCTGAGCTACCAGCGGGCACTGGCGAAAAAGCTCTTTGTCTACGATGAGGAGCTGGGCGTGTTCAAGCCGCTGATGGGACGTGAGAAAGCACATGTCCTGCCCGAGGCGGCGTCGCCGGCCATGCAGGAGCCGGCCCCGCCAGTGAACGCGGCGGTCGAGCCAGCGGAACAGTTGCAGGAGGTGTCGGCCTTGCTGAGCGAGCCGCTGCCTGTGGCTGCGCCGGACGAGGACGAAGACACCGACCTGCGCGACATCTTCCTGGAAGAGGCGCGCGAAGTGGTGGGCAACGGCCAGGAGGCCCTGGCGGCGTTGGCAAGCGATCCGGGCGATCTCGATCAGCAGACGACGGTGCGGCGTGCCTTCCACACCCTCAAGGGCAGTTCGCGCATGGTCGGGCTAGATGAGTTCGGTGAAGCAGCCTGGGCCATGGAGCAGTTGCTCAACAGCTGGTTGGCCGAGCAGAAGCCGGCCAGTGCCGATTTGCTTCATCTTGCCGGCGAGGCCATGCGAGGCTTCGCCCGTTGGGTCGAAGATATTGCGCAGGGCCAGGCACAAGCCTGGAGCGCGGCGCCATTCCGCGCCGCGGCCGATGCCTTGCGTCTGGAAGGCAAACTGCAGACACTCTTGCTGCCGGGGACGATGGAGCCGGAGGCGCTTGATGTGACGCCCGTACCGACCCTTGCCCCTGAAGTTGTGCCCGAGGTTGCGTCGGCGCCCATGGTCGAATCCGAGCCGGCGCCGGCCGGGGTGGAGTCGTCACCGACCGAGCCGATCGCTGAATCCCCGCCCGAGTTGGCACTGTCGCCGGACTTCGAGCTGGATCTCCCCGAGTTTCCCGCCGCAGAAACCACTGAGCCGCCTGTGGCCATGGCGGAACCGCTGGAGGTGACCGAGATTGACTTCAGCAGCCTGGCCGAACTGTCACAGGCGCCGTCGGAGCCTGCGATGGCCGACGAAGAGGTCACGCGACCGGGGGAACTGACGCCTGTGCCGGACATGCCCGTGGTGCAGGAGTTGGACGACGTGTCACTGGCCTTGCCGCCGGAGGTGCTGATGCCGGAGGCGGCCGCCGACATCCCCTTGCCGGAACTGCTGTTGCCGCCTGAACCGGCCGAACCGGAACCCGAGGTGCCGACCGCTCCGGTGGCCGAAGCGCCGGCGGATGAGCAGGTCAAGGTCATCGGTTCGCTGCGCATTGGCATCCCGCTCTACAACGTCTATCTCAACGAGGCCGACGAATGGTCGCGCCGCCTGCAGACAGAGCTCAGTGAATGGGCGCTGGAACTGCACCGCCCGATTGCCGACTCCACCATCGCACTCGCCCACTCCTTGGCTGGCAGCTCGTCGACGGTGGGCTTCCGGGCCCTGGCGGAGATCGCCCGCGCGCTGGAGATGGCGCTGCAGCATGTGCGCCTGCAGCCGCTGGGCCAGGCAGAGCAGGTCGAGGTTTTTGTGGCGGCGGCGGATGACATCCGCCACCTGCTGCACCAGTTTGCGGCCGGCTTCCTGAAAGAGGCGAACCCGCAATTGCTGCAGGCCTTGCGCGACATCCTGGAGACCGAGTTTGCAGCCAGCGGCCCGGCGTCGCTGGCCGCCGTACCGGCCCCATCGCCCGCGTGGGCCGAAGAGTCTGATCGGGCCGGCGCCGACACCGTAGCCGCCGAAGAGGACTACTCGCTGGACTTCGTGGCCGAGGCACCGCAGGCGCTGCCCGCAGGGGCGGAGGAAGCAGCGCCCGTGCCGCCGTCGACCGGGGCAGCACGGATCGTGCTGGAGGACCATGACGAGGACCTGGATGCCGTCGATAGCATCGACCCCGACCTCTTCCCCATCTTTGAAGAGGAAGCTGCCGAACTGCTGCCGACCCTGGGCGGTGCCTTGCGCGCCTGGTCCCGGCAACCGGCCGACAGCGAGGCGCGTGCCGAAGTCCTGCGGGCCCTGCACACGCTCAAGGGCAGTGCGCGGCTGGCCGGTGCGATGCGCCTGGGCGAGATGGCGCACCGGATGGAGTCGGCCATCGAACAGATGGGGGCGGATTTTGTCCAGGCCTCGCAGATCGACCCGCTGTTGACGCGCTTCGATGCCCTGCAGCAGGACTTCGATGCCCTGAGCCGGACAGGCCAGCAGGCGCATAGCGCCGGGGCGCCGGGTGTCGAGATGCCCGCATCGCTGGCGCCCGCTGCGATGCCTGCGCCGTCGGTGGCCGCGATGCCTGTGGTTCCAGCGGTTGCCGGAATGCAGTTGCCGGCCGTGCGTCACGGCACCGGGCAGACGGTGCGGGTGCGCGCGCAATTGCTGGATCGTCTGCTGAACCAGGCTGGCGAGGTCATGATCACGCGTTCGCGCCTCGACGCGCGCGTCAGTCAGCTGCGCAGCTCGCTTGACGAACTGACCGGCAACCTCGACCGCCTGCGCCAGCACCTGCGTGACATCGAGCTGCAGGCCGAGTCGCAGATGCAGTCGCGGCTGGCGCAGGCCAAGGACACGGCGCAAGGTTTTGATCCGCTGGAATTCGACCGTTTCACCCGCGTGCAGGAGCTCACGCGCATGATGGCGGAGTCGGTGAACGACGTTGCCACCGTGCAGCGCAACCTGCTGCGCACGGTGGAAGGCACAGAGGACGATTCCGTGGCCCAGGCGCGCCAGGCGCGCGAGCTGCAGCGTGACCTGCTGCGCACGCGCATGGTGGAATTCGAAAGCATTGCCGAGCGTCTTTACGGCGTGGTGCGGCAGGCGGCCAAGGAGGTCGGCAAGCAGGTCAAGCTCGACATCATCGGCGGTACCCTGGAGATGGACCGCGGCGTGCTGGACCGCATGACGCCGGCCTTCGAGCACATGTTGCGCAATGCCGTGGCGCACGGCATCGAGCCCACCGCGCAGCGTGAGGCTGTTGGCAAGCCGGCGGCCGGCACCATCACGATCGAAATGCGCCAGGAGGGCAATGACGTCTCGATCGCCTTCGGCGATGACGGTGCCGGGCTTGATCTGGCGCGCATCCGCGAAAAGGCGACGGCCCAGGGCCTGGTGCCGGCAGGCAGTGCCCTGTCGGACGCTGAGGCGGCCAACCTGATCTTCATGCCGGGCTTTTCCACCGCGAGCCAGGTGACCGAACTGGCCGGGCGCGGCATCGGTATGGATGTGGTGCGCTCCGAGGTCTATGCGTTGGGCGGCCGGATCGAGACCGCCACGCAAGCCGGCCAGGGCACGCGTTTCCAGCTGGTGTTGCCGCTGACGACCGCGGTGACGCAGGTGGTGATGCTGCGCATGGGGCACCTGTCGGTCGGCGTGCCGGCCAACCTGATCGAGATCGTGCGCCGGGTGTCGGGTGACGAACTCGCGCAGGCCTACGAGCACGGTAGCTTCGACTATGGCGGTGAAACGGTGCCGTTCTTCTGGGCCGGCGCCCTGCTGCAGTCATCCGGACGCAGCCATGAGACGCAGGGCAAGACGCTGCCGGTGGTGATCTGCCGAAGCGCGGGCCAGCGGCTGGCCATCCACGTTGACGAGGTGCTGGGCAACCAGGAAGTGGTGGTGAAGAACCTGGGCCCGCAGCTGTCGCGCTTGCCGGGTCTGGCGGGCATGTCGGTACTGGCGTCGGGCGCTGTCGTGTTGATTTACAACCCGGTCGCCTTGGGGGCGGTCTACGGCGAGCGTGCGCACGAACTGCAGCGCGCGGCCCAGCAGGGCGCCCCCCTGGCGCAAGGCGGTCACGCGACGCCGGCGGCGTTGCTGGCGGCCAGCGAGTTGCCGCTGGTGTTGGTGGTGGACGACTCGATCACGGTGCGCCGTGTGACCCAGCGCCTGCTCAAGCGCGAGGGTTACCGCGTGGCACTGGCCGCCGATGGCCTGCAGGCGCTGGAGCGGCTGCAGGAGGAAAAACCGGCGGTGGTGCTGTCAGACATCGAGATGCCGCGCATGGACGGCTTCGACCTGCTGCGCAACATCCGCATCGACGCGCGCCTGCGTGACCTGCCGGTCATCATGATCACCTCGCGCATCGCCGAAAAGCACCGCCAGCATGCGCGTGAGCTGGGTGCCAACCACTACCTGGGCAAGCCTTACTCCGAAGACGAACTGTTGGCCTTGGTGCGCCAGTACAGTGCGCGGCGGCTTGAGGTCTGATCTGGCCTCTCGACCTTGTGGCGTGTGCGCCAATAGCTATTGAATTTGTAGCGTCTCAGGGTTGTTTCCGCACCACGGCGTAGCGCGCCAGCGTCCGTTCGCGCGCCATGTCGTGTGCCACCACCGGCAAGGGGTAGTCGCATCCGAGCACCACGCCTGCGGCCTGGAGTTCCAGCGGGCTGGCTTTCCATGGCGCATGCAGGGCTGCCGTGGGAAGGCCGGCCAGTTGCGGCAGGTAGCGGCGGATGAACTTGCCCTCGGGATCGAACTTCTCGCTCTGACTCACCGGGTTGAAGATGCGGAACCAGGGCTGTGCATCGCAGCCGCTGGAGGCCACCCACTGCCAGCCGCCGTTGTTGGCCGACAGGTCGAAGTCATTCAGTTTCTCCGCGAAGTAGCGCTCGCCCCAGCGCCAGTCGATACCGAGGTCCTTTACTAGGAAGCTGCCCGCCACCATGCGCAGTCGGTTGTGCATGTAGCCGGTCTGGTTGAGCTGCAGCATGGCCGCGTCCACCAGCGGGTAACCGGTGCGGCCCTCGCACCAAGCCTGAAAACCGGTCTGTGCCTGGGCGCCGCGCTCCCACTGAATGGCGTCGTACTCCGGCTTGAACGCCTGGCCGACGACATGCGGGAAATTGGCCAGGATCTGGAAGTAGAACTCGCGCCACACCAGCTCACTGAGCCAGACGCTGGCGCCGCGACTGCCGGCCAGGCTGCGCTGCCAGGCGGTGGCCACCAGCTTGCGGATCGATACCGTGCCGAAGCGCAGGTGCACGCTCAGGTAGCTCGGCCCCCTGACGGCGGGGAAGTCGCGTGTCTCGTGGTACTGGTCCATGCGTTCGAAAAAGTCCTCGAACAGCTGACGCGCACCGCTGGCACCGGTCGGAATCTTGAGCGCGGCGAGGTTGGTCGGCTCGAAGCCGAGGTCCTGCAGCGAGGGAACAGGTTGGCGCAGCGCCGGCGGGCGTGGCGCCAGCGCCTCGGCCAGCGGCCGCGGGTCCTGGATCGGCGGCAGGTGGTCCTGCAGCCGGGCCAGCCAAGCGCGCTGGTAGGGCGTGAAGACGCCATAGGGCGTGCCGGTCTTGGTCAGAACTTCTCTACCTTCGAAGATGACGTGGTCCTTGCAGGTGTGCAGGGCGATGCCCAGGCTGGCGAGCTGGCCGCGCACGGCGGTGTCGCGCGCAATCGCCTGCGGCTCGTAATCGTGGGCCGCGAACACCGCTTGCACGCCGAGCTGGCGGGCCAGCGCAGGCACCTCGGCGGTGGCCGCACCGTGGCACACGATCAACCCGGCTTCGGCGCGGCCGGCCAGCGCGCGCAGCTCGGCGTCGAGCTCCAGCAGTGCCGCATGGATGAACTCGACCCGGCGGTCGGCGCGCGGCAGGGGGACGAGGATGTCGCTGTCGAAGACAAAGACGCAGTGCACCTGCCGGCACTGTTGCAGTGCCAGGCACAAGGCCGGGTTGTCGTCGACGCGCAGATCACGCCGGAACCACACCAGCCCGGAGTCGAACGGTTTATGCATGTTCGCCGCTAAAATTGGTTCATGTCCGATGATTCTGCACCCATCAACCTGACGAATCATTTCCTGATTGCGATGCCCGGGCTGGCGGATGCGGCTTTCTCCAAAAGCGTGGTCTACCTCTGCGAGCACAGTGAGCGGGGGGCGCTCGGACTGGTGATCAACAAGCCCAGCGACATCAAATTGCAAGGGCTGTTCGACAAGGTGGACCTGCCGCTGGGGCGCACCGATCTGAAGGACGAACCGGTGCTGCAGGGCGGCCCGGTGCAGACCGAACGTGGCTTCGTGTTGCACGAAGCCATCCTGCCCGAAGGCGAGCGGACCGAAGAACCCTTGTACGCCTCCACCATGATGATTCCGGGCGGGCTGGAGATGACCACTTCGCGCGATGTGCTGGAGGCCCTGTCCACGGGTGGCGGCCCGCGCCGGCTGCTGGTGACCTTGGGCTACGCGGCCTGGGGTGAGGGGCAGCTGGAGTCGGAGATCGGCGAGAACAGCTGGCTGACGGTTGACGCCGATCGCAGCGTGATCTTCGACACCCCGGTGGCACAGCGTTACGACAAGGCGCTGTCCCTGCTGGGTCTGCAGGCTTGGATGTTGTCACCTGAAGCGGGTCGGGCATGAAGGCCGCTGCGCCCATGGACGCCCAGGTGCCTGCCAACCAACAAACCTTTCTGGCGCTCGATTTCGGCCTCAAACGCACTGGCGTGGCCGTGGGGAGTCGCCTGCTGCGCACCGCACAGCCGCAGGGCACCATCCAGGCCGAGGGCGACGCCCGCTTCGGCAAGATCGCCGAGCGGCTGCGCGAGTGGCAGCCCGATGCGCTGGTGGTGGGCGTTCCCTTTCATCCCGATGGGGCGGCGCACGACAATACGCTGCGGGCGCAGAAGTTTGCGCGCCAGCTGCGCGGCCGCTTCGGTCTGCCGGTGTACGAGGTGGATGAGCGCTACAGCACCACCGAAGCGCTGGCCGCCGGTGCCAAGGATGCCGATGCGGCGTCGGCCTGCATCATCCTGGAACAGTTTTTGAGGACGATCGAATGAGCAATCTGGTTTTGGATGCCGAGGCGCTGTACCGCGAACTGCTGCGCGGCGTGCGCGGGCTGTGCGACGCGCAGACCCGGCTGGTGGGGGTGACCTCCGGTGGCGCCTGGCTGGCCGAGCGGCTGCAGCGTGACCTGGGTCTGCCGGGCGAGCCGGGGGTGATCTCGTCGGCCATGCACCGCGACGACTTTGCCCAGCGCGGGCTGGCCTCTGGCGGGCAGACGCGGTTGCCATTCGACGTGAACGAAGCCCAGATCCTGCTGCTCGATGACGTGCTTTACACCGGCCGCACCATCCGCGCCGTCATCAACGAGCTGTTCGACTACGGCCGACCGGCCAGCATCCGCCTGGCGGTGCTGGTGGACCGCGGCGGGCGTGAGCTGCCGATCCAGGCCGACTACGCGGCCGCCCGCGTCTCGTTGCCCGCCAGCCAGTCGCTGGCGCTGGCGCGCGACGGGCAAGGCCAATTCAGATTCTCGGTACAAGGGGAGTGACCGGCTGCCGGCGGACCCTCCGAATCCATCGCCCCCGAACGTCCAACACATGCCATGCTTTACAAACGCAATCCCCAACTGAACAAGAATGGTGAGCTGATTCACCTGCTGTCGACCGAAGGGCTGCCCAAGGACATCCTGACGCACATCCTCGACACCGCGGCCAACTTCGTCAGCGTCAACGACCGCGAGGTCAAGAAAGTGCCGCTGCTGCGCGGCAAGAGCGTGTTCAACCTGTTCTTCGAAAACAGTACGCGCACGCGCACCACCTTCGAGATCGCGGCCAAGCGCCTGAGCGCAGACGTCATCAACCTCGATATCGCGCGCTCCTCGGCCTCCAAGGGCGAGTCGCTGCTCGACACCATCGCCAACCTGAGCGCCATGGCGGCCGACCTGTTCGTGGTGCGTCACAGCGAGTCCGGCGCGCCCTACCTGATTGCCCAGCACGTGGCGCCGCATGTGCACGTCATCAACGCGGGTGACGGCCGCCATGCGCACCCGACGCAGGGCCTGCTGGACATGTACACCATCCGGCACTACAAGAAGGACTTCTCCAATCTGACGGTCGCCATCGTCGGCGATGTGCTGCACTCGCGCGTGGCGCGCTCCGACATCCACGCACTGACGACACTGGGTTGCGCTGAAGTGCGTGTGGTTGGCCCCAAGACCCTGGTGCCTGCCAACATGGCGCCCATGGGCGTGCGCGTCTGCCACACGCTGGAGGAAGGCATCAAGGACTGCGACGTCATCATCATGCTGCGCCTGCAGAACGAGCGCATGAGCGGTGCGCTGCTGCCTTCGAGCCAGGAGTTCTTCAAGAGCTACGGCCTCACGCCGGAGAAGCTGCAATTGGCCAAGAGTGATGCCATCGTCATGCACCCCGGGCCGATCAACCGCGGCGTCGAGATTGATTCGGCGGTGGTCGACGGCAAGCAGAGCGTGATCCTGCCGCAGGTGACCTTCGGCATCGCCGTGCGCATGGCGGTGATGAGCATTGTTGCCGGGAATGAAGCTTGAGCGAGGCAGAACAAAAATGAAACTGTTGATCAAAGGTGGCCGCGTCATTGATCCGGCCAGCAACCGTGACGAGATCGCCGATGTGGCGATTGCGGCCGGCCGCATCATTGCCATCGGCGAGGCGCCAGCCGACTTCGCGCCCAATCGCACCATCGAGGCGGCGGGCTGCATCGTGGCACCCGGCTTGCTGGATTTGGCGGTGCGCCTGCGCGAACCGGGGCACGAGCACGAAGGCATGCTGGAGTCGGAGATGGCCGCGGCGGCGGCTGGCGGCGTGACCAGCCTGGTCTGTCCGCCCGACACCGATCCGGTGCTCGATGAACCCGGCCTGGTCGAGATGCTCAAGTTCCGCGCCGAGAAGCTGCATCAGGCGCGCGTGTTCCCGCTGGGCGCGCTGACACGCAACCTCCAGGGTGAGGTGCTGACCGAGATGGTCGAACTCACCGAGTCCGGCTGCGTTGCTTTCAGCCAGGCCGATGTGGCGCTGGCCAACACCCAGGTGCTGCAGCGCGCCCTGCAGTACGCCAGTACCTTTGGCTATGCCGTCTGGTTGCGTCCCAACGACTACTACCTGGGACAGGGGGTGGCCGCGAGCGGTGCGCTCGCAACCCGCATGGGGTTGTCGGGTGTGCCGGTGGCAGCCGAGACGGTGGCCATGCACACACTCTTCGAATTGATGCGCGCCACGGGTGCTCGTGTGCACCTGTGCCGTCTCAGCAGCGCGGCCGGCGTGGCCCTGGTGCGCCAGGCCAAGGACGAGGGCCTGCCCCTGACCTGCGATGTCAGCATCAACTCGCTGCACCTGACCGACACCGACCTCGGCTACTTCGACAGCCGCATGCGCCTCAATCCGCCGCTGCGTCAGCAGGCCGACCGCGACGCCCTGCGCGAGGGGCTGGCCGACGGCACCATCGATGCCCTGGTGTCTGACCACAACCCGGTCGACGAGGATGCCAAGGCCCTGCCTTTTGCCGAGAGTGAGCCGGGCGCCACCGGCGTCGAGCTGCTGCTCAGCCTGGCCCTGAAGTGGGGGCAGGAAAGCGGCGTGGGCCTGACCCGCGCACTGGCGGTGCTGACCAGCGAACCGGCGCGTGTGCTGGGCCCCGCCCTTGGTACGCTGCAGATGAGCGTCGGCCAACTGGTGGTGGGCGGCATGGCCGACGTCTGTGTGTTTGACCCCATGGCCGAGTGGACCGTGAAACCGGAAGCCCTGCGCAGCCAGGGCAAGCACACGCCGTTCTCGGGCTACGAAGTACCGGGGCGCGTGCGCTGCACCATCGCGGGTGGTCAGCTTGCCTTCCAGGCCTGAATCGCGCGTTTCACGCTGGCGTGCCGCCTGGCGCCTGCTGCGGGCCCTGCAGCACATCCTGGCCGGGTTGCTGACCATCCTGGTGCGGTTCCCCCGCCTGTCGCAGGCGCAACGGGAAATCCGGGTCCAGGTCTGGTCGCGCGAGTTGCTGGCGCGGCTGGGCATTCACCTGCAGGTCACCGGCACGCCTGCGCCCATGGGGCCGGTGCTGCTGGTGGCCAACCACATCTCCTGGCTTGACATCACCGCATTGCACGCGGCCCGCTACTGCCGCTTCGTCTCCAAGGCCGACGTCAAGGCCTGGCCGCTGATCGGCGCGTTGGCGGCCGGCGTCGGCACCCTGTTCATCGAGCGCGAGTCGCGTCGCGACGCCATGCGCGTCGTACGCCACATGGCGGACAGCCTGCGGGCCGGCGACGTGCTGGCGGTGTTCCCGGAAGGCACGACCAGCGACGGCGTGCAACTGCTGCCCTTTCATGCCAACCTGCTGCAGTCGGCCATTGCGGCCAACGCGCCGGTGCAACCGGTGGCGCTGCAGTTCATCGACCGCCGCAGCGGCGAACGCAGCCTGGCGCCCTGCTACGTCGGCGACGACACGCTGCTGGCGTCGGTCTGGCGCACGGTATGTACGCGCGGCATCACGGTGCAGATCGCCTTTGGTGAAGTTCAGTCTGCGCAAGGGCGCGATCGCCGGGCCTGGGCCAACGACTTGCGGCGGGTGATCGAGCAGTTGCGCCAGCCCGCGGGCGGGCACTGAGACTCAGGCGAGGTCGGCGCAGGCGGTCTGCTGACCGGCGCAGGGCCGGTCGCACTGGGCGCCCTGGCGCAGCGAGCAGGCGCGGTTGAAGGTCACCACGTGGTCCACTTCCGGCCGGATGCCGATCCATTCGCCGATCCGGTGGTCGTGGTGGCTCGGGACATGGGCCATCACGGTCTGGCCGCCGGCCAGCCGCAGGGTGTAGAGGAACTCTGAGCCGCGAAAGGCCTTGCGCACGATCTCCGCCTTTACCGGCGCGGCATCGTCGTGCACGATGTCGTCGGCACGCAGCAGCACGTCACATTCACCGCCCGCAAACGCGCAGGGCAACGGACACTCCGCCACATCGGTCAGATCACCCAGCGGCGTCTGCACCACGATCTGCTGATCACGGCTGCGGATGGTGGCTGGCGCAAACACGCCGTGGCCGATGAACTCGGCCACGAAGCGTGTGGCCGGGCGGTGGTAGAGGGTATAGGCGTCGTCCCACTGGTGCAGGTGGCCTTCGTGCATGACGCCGATGCTGTCGCCGATGGCAAACGCCTCCAGCTGGTCATGCGTCACGAACAGCGCCGTAGCCTGGGCGGCCTTGAGGATGCTGCGCACCTCATGGGCCAGCCGCTCGCGCAGTTCGACGTCGAGGTTCGAGAACGGTTCGTCGAGCAACAGCAGTTGCGGCCGCGGCGCCAGCGCCCGCGCCAAGGCAACACGCTGCTGCTGTCCGCCCGAGAGCTCGTGCGGAAAGCGCGCTGCGCTGCCTTCCAGGCCGACCAGGGCCAGCACTTCCTGCACGCGGGCTGTGCGCTCCGCCACCGGCAGCTGGTGAATGCCGAAGGCCACGTTGCGCCCCACGTCCAGATGGGGAAACAGCGCATAGTCCTGAAACACCATGCCGATGCGGCGCTGCTCGGGCGGCAGCTGCCTGCCCGGGCAGCTGACGGTCTGGCCCGAGAGCCGGATCTCACCACCGGTGACGGGCTCCAGCCCGGCG